>NZ_JBEZBN010000009.1:0-146096 GCF_040647115.1 Streptomyces sp. NPDC044571 | reverse complement strand
GGTGCCCCTCACCCTGCGGCCCTTCCAGATCGTCACTGTCCGCCTCCGGCGGGCCTGAGAGCCGCGGGGGGGCCCCGGCGGGCGGGGCGCGGGGGCGCCCGGGGGGTGGGGCCCCCGGGCGCCCCGCCCCGCAGTAGAGCGTTCCGCATGTGCGCCGCGGTCATGCCTCGGCGGGGGAACCCTCCGCTTCCAGTCGCTTGTTGCGGCGCACCGAGGACCAGAAGGACCAGGCGATGAGCACGACGCCGACGAGGCCGGTGATGACCTCGTGGATCTCGTACTGGATGGTGACGAGCAGGATCACGGCGAGCGCACCGATGGCGTAGTGCGCGCCGTGCTCCAGGTAGACGTAGTCGTCGAGGGTGCCCTGGCGGACCAGGTAGACCGTGAGCGACCGGACGTACATGGCGCCGATGCCGAGGCCGAGGGCCATCAGCACGATGTCGTTGGTGATGGCGAAGGCGCCGATGACCCCGTCGAAGGAGAAGGAGGCGTCGAGGACTTCGAGGTAGAGGAACATGAAGAACGCGGCCTTGCCGGCCAAGGCGACGGCGGAGACCGGCTTGCCGCTCCTCTTGGCCTCTTCCTCGGCCTCGTGCTCGGCTTCCTCCTCTTCCTCCAGCTTGTTCTCGAAGTAGCCGGAGAGACCGCCGACGATCATGTACGTGATCAGGCCGGCGATGCCGGCGATCAGTACGGTCTGCGCCTTGTCCACGTGGGTGCCGCCGTGCTGGTGGGCGTGGGCGGCGAAGGTCATGGACGTGATCAGCAGGGCGATCAGCGCGATGCACGCGGACAGCATGTCGATCTTGCCGAGCTTGGCGAGCGGGCGTTCCAGCCAGGCGAGCCACTTGATGTCCCGGTCCTCGAAGATGAAGTCGAGGAAGATCATCAGAAGGAACATGCCGCCGAATGCCGCGATCGCCGGGTGGGCGTCGGTGACCAGCTGCTGGTACTGGTCCTTGTCGGTCAGTGCCAGGTTGACGGCATCGATCGGCCCGATCTTGGCGGTGATCGCGACGATCACGACGGGGAAGACCAGACGCATGCCGAACACGGCGATGAGCACGCCGACGGTGAGGAAGATCTTCTGCCAGAAGGCATTCATCTTCTTCAGGATTCCGGCGTTGACCACCGCGTTGTCGAAGGACAGCGAGATCTCAAGGACGGACAGGATCGCGACGATCCCGAATGCGGTCCACCCCCCGTAGAACACCGCTGCGACCAGACCGAGCGCAGTGACTGCGAACGACCAGCCGAAGGTTTTGAGAACCACTGGCACCCCATCGTCTTGTACGGCTTTACGAAACGTTGACCCCGAAGTCTAGAGCGATGCCCCGGAGGCCCGACGCGTACCCCTGCCCCACCGCGCGGAACTTCCATTCACCCCCGTACCGGTAGACCTCGCCGAAGATCATCGCGGTCTCGCCGGAGGCGTCCTCGGTGAGGTCGTAGCGGGCCAGTTCCTGGCCGTCCGATTCGTTCACGACGCGGATGAAGGCATTGGTGACCTGGCCGAAGGTCTGCCGCCGGGCGTCCGCCTCGTGGATGGAGACCGGAAAGACGATCTTGTCCACCTCGACCGGGACCTTGGTCAGGTCGATGATGATCGACTCGTCGTCGCCCTCACCCTCGCCGGTGAGGTTGTCCCCCGTGTGTTCGACGGAGCCCTCGGGGCTCTTGAGGTTGTTGTAGAAGACGAAGTACGCGTCCCCCAGCACCCGGCCGTCGCGGCAGAGCAGCGCGCTGGCGTCGAGGTCGAAGTCGGCCCCCGTGGTCGAGCGCGCGTCCCATCCGAGACCGACCAGGACCCGGGTGAGGTTCGGTGCGGCCTTGGAGAGGGAGACGTTGCCCCCCTTGGCGAGTGTGACGCCCATGTTGTGGTCCTCCCCGGACGACGTGTGGTCCCGGCCCCCGCTCTGGCGTGGTGGCCGGGGGTGGATCGTGCAAAGCACGTCCGGCGCCGTACACACAGTGCACGGCGCCGGACGGGTGACAGCTGGCGACAGCTGGCAGGCTTGATCAGACGTTGACGCCGAAGTCCTGCGCGATGCCGCGCAGGCCCGAGGCGTAGCCCTGGCCGATGGCGCGGAACTTCCACTCCGCACCGTTGCGGTACAGCTCGCCGAAGACCATGGCGGTCTCGGTCGAGGCGTCCTCGGAGAGGTCGTAGCGGGCGAGCTCGGAGTTGTCGGCCTGGTTCACGACGCGGATGTAGGCGTTGCGGACCTGGCCGAAGCTCTGCTGGCGGCTCTCGGCCTCGTAGATGGAAACGGGGAAGACGATCTTGGCGACATCGGCCGGGACCGAGGCCAGGTTGACCTTGATGGCCTCGTCGTCGCCTTCGCCCTCACCGGTGGTGTTGTCCCCGGTGTGCTCGACCGAGCCGTCCGGGCTCTTCAGGTTGTTGAAGAACACGAAGTTCGAGTCGTTGGCGACCTTGCCCTGGTCGTTGGTCAGGATCGCGCTGGCGTCGAGGTCGAAGTCGACACCGGTGGTGGTGCGAGCGTCCCAGCCCAGACCGACGATGACCGCCGTCAGGTTCGGCGCGGCCTTGGTCAGCGAGACGTTGCCGCCCTTGCTGAGGCTGACTCCCACGGGTCCTCCATTTGGGTTCATGTGGGGCGGTGCCCCGTCGTGCGGTTTCTACGGGATCAACGCTTGGATCCTAGTGACGGGTTCCCGCCGACAGGGGGTTTTCGCGCGGATCCTGGCCGGGGCCGCCCCGGGGCCCTGGCGGCCCCGGGTGCCCCGGAGGCGCATCACAGGCTGTCGAGGGCCTTGATGTACTCGTTCAGGTCACGGGCGTCGGGCAGGCCGTTGACGACGGTCCAGCGCACGATGCCGTCCTTGTCGATGATGAAGGTGCCGCGGACCGCGCAGCCCTTCTCCTCGTCGAAGACCCCGTACGCGCGGGAGGTCTCGCCGTGCGGCCAGAAGTCCGAGAGCAGCGGGTAGTCCAGGTTCTCCTGCTCGGCGAAGACCCGGAGGGTCGGCACGGAGTCGTTGGAGACGGCGAGGAGCTGGACGTCCTCGTTCTGGAACCGCGGCAGCTGGTCGCGCAGCTCGCACAGCTCGCCGGTGCAGACCCCGGTGAAGGCGAACGGGTAGAAGAGCAGTACGACGGCCTTCTCGCCGCGGAAGTCCGAGAGCCGCACGGTGGCACCGTGGTTGTCCTTGAGCTCGAAGTCCGGAGCCTTGTTGCCGACCTCGATCGCCATCTCTCGCATCCCTTCGTTCCTGCGTCCCTGGATTGGGCTGTTCGGGTGGGGCCAGCCTATGGGGAGGAGGCGTCCGCAACGCACGCACCCCGCCGACCGGGGTGGGTTCCGGTGCGGCGGGGTGCGTGTCCGCTTGGCTGCGGGGCGCGGCTCAGCGCTTGGACTTGGCGGCCTTGGGGGTCATCAAGCGGCTGGCGTTCCACTCCTTGCCCACGCTGACGCTCTTGGTCTGCGAGAGGCCGGCGGTCTGGGCGGCCTCGCTGATGTCGCTGGCCTCGACGTAGCCGGGGCGGCCCGTCTTGGGGGTCAGCAGCAGGATCAGCGCGGCGTCCTCGACCAGCTCGGTGGCGTCGACGAGGGCGTCCGTCAGGTCACCGTCCTCGTCGCGGAACCACAGCAGCACCGCGTCGGCCACGTCGTCGTAGTCCTCGTCGACGAGGTCGTTGCCGATCAGTTCCTCGACTGCGTCGCGGAACTCCTGATCGACATCTTCGTCGTAGCCGATCTCCTGGACCACCTGTTCGGACTGGAAACCCAGCCGGGCGGCCAGGCTCTCCGCGTGGTCCGCGGTCGCGCTCACGGGGTGCCTCCTGCTCATGTTCGGTGAATGTCTTCGGCGGCGCGCGTACGCGCAGCATTGGGCGTAGTCCACACGGGCGCGGCGGATCGCGCAAGTACCCGGCCGCCGAGACCGTCGAAACGGTGACGATTGCGGCCGTCTCGCCGCAACTTTCAGCCTTCCCGTGGGGGGCTCTGGTGATTCATCCCACAGCATTCCAGGTCTTTAGGCCTTGCTTGAGGACTTTCCTACCTGTTTGAGGGACGAACGCGGTCACGGCCCGGGTGATCCCTCCTGGGCGTAGGGTGGCGATGGGGCCGACCGCCGCCGAGGCCTCCGAAACCGCTGCTCGCCGCCGAATCACCGCAGACTCGATTGATTACCCAGTGGTAGAGATGACGATGGGGAGCGAGCGTACGACCATGGGAGGCGGCGAACCCGAGGCAAACCCTCCCCTGACAGCGAAGGAACAGCGTGGCTTCCGCATCCGATCGCAACCCGATCATCATTGGCGGCCTGCCGAGCCAGGTCCCGGACTTCGATCCTGAAGAGACCCGGGAATGGCTCGACTCCCTGGACGCCGCCGTCGACGAGCGGGGACGTGAGCGTGCCCGCTACCTGATGCTGCGGCTGATCGAGCGGGCCCGCGAGAAGCGCGTGGCCGTGCCCGAGATGCGCAGCACGGACTACGTCAACACGATCGCCACCAAGGACGAGCCGTTCTTCCCGGGCAACGAGGAGATCGAGCGCAAGGTCCTGAACGCCACCCGGTGGAACGCGGCCGTGATGGTCTCGCGTGCGCAGCGCCCCGGGATCGGTGTCGGCGGCCACATCGCCACCTTCGCCTCCTCCGCCTCCCTCTACGACGTGGGCTTCAACCACTTCTTCCGGGGCAAGGACGAGGGTGACGGCGGCGACCAGATCTTCTTCCAGGGCCACGCCTCGCCGGGCATCTACGCCCGCGCCTACCTCCTGGACCGGCTCTCGGAGCAGCAGCTCGACGCGTTCCGCCAGGAGAAGTCGAAGGCCCCGTACGGCCTGTCGAGCTATCCGCACCCGCGGCTGATGCCGGACTTCTGGGAATTCCCGACCGTCTCGATGGGTCTGGGCCCGCTCGGGGCGATCTACCAGGCCCGGATGAACCGGTACATGGAGGCGCGGGGAATCGCGGACACCTCCAAGTCACACGTATGGGCGTACCTCGGCGACGGCGAGATGGACGAGCCGGAGTCGCTGGGCCAGCTGTCGATCGCGGCGCGCGAGGGCCTGGACAACCTGACCTTCGTGGTGAACTGCAACCTGCAGCGCCTCGACGGCCCGGTCCGCGGCAACGGCAAGATCATCCAGGAGCTGGAGTCGCAGTTCCGCGGCGCCGGCTGGAACGTCATCAAGCTCATCTGGGACCGCTCCTGGGACCCGCTGTTGGCCCAGGACCGCGACGGCATCCTGGTCAACAAGATGAACTCGACGCCGGACGGCCAGTTCCAGACGTACGCCACGGAGACCGGCGCGTACATCCGCGAGCACTTCTTCGGCGACGACCAGCGGCTGCGCGCGATGGTCGAGAACATGACCGACCAGCAGCTGCTGCACCTGGGCCGCGGCGGCCACGACCACAAGAAGATCTACGCGGCGTACGCGGCGGCCAAGGCGCACAAGGGCCAGCCGACGGTGATCCTGGCGCAGACGGTCAAGGGCTGGACGCTCGGCCCGAACTTCGAGGGCCGCAACGCGACGCACCAGATGAAGAAGCTGACGGTCGACGACCTCAAGCGCTTCCGCGACCGCCTGCACATCCCGATCACGGACGCGCAGCTGGAGAGCGGCGCGCCGCCGTACTACCACCCGGGCCGCAATTCGCCGGAGATCCAGTACATGCACGACCGCCGCAGCTCGCTGGGCGGCTACGTGCCGACCCGTGTGGTGCGGGCGAAGCCGCTGCAGCTGCCGGACGATTCGGTGTACGCGGCGGCCAAGAAGGGGTCGGGGCAGCAGTCGATCGCCACGACCATGGCGTTCGTGCGCATTCTGAAGGACCTGATGCGGGACAAGGAGATCGGCCGGCGGTTCGTGCTGATCGCGCCGGACGAGTACCGCACCTTCGGCATGGACGCGTTCTTCCCGAGCGCCAAGATCTACAACCCGCTGGGCCAGCAGTACGAGGCGGTCGACCGCGACCTGCTGCTCGCGTACAAGGAGTCCCCGACCGGCCAGATGCTGCACGACGGCATCTCGGAGGCGGGCTGCACGGCCTCGCTGATCGCGGCGGGTTCGGCGTACGCGACGCACGGCGAGCCGCTGATCCCGGTCTACGTCTTCTACTCGATGTTCGGTTTCCAGCGCACGGGTGACCAGTTCTGGCAGATGGCCGACCAGCTGGCGCGCGGTTTCGTCCTCGGTGCGACGGCCGGCCGGACCACCCTGACGGGTGAGGGCCTGCAGCACGCGGACGGTCACTCCCAGCTGCTGGCGTCGACGAACCCGGGCTGTGTGGCGTACGACCCGGCCTACGGCTACGAGATCGCGCACATCGTCAAGGACGGTCTGCGGCGGATGTACGGGCCGGAGGCGGAGGACGTCTTCTACTACCTGACGGTCTACAACGAGCCGATCCAGCACCCGGCGGAGCCGGCGAACGTCGACGTGGACGGCATCCTCAAGGGCATCCACCGGGTGTCCACGGGCGTGTCCGGAGCGATCGGGGCGCAGATCATGGCCTCGGGCGTGGCGGTGCCCTGGGCGCTGGAGGCGCAGCGGATCCTGGCCGAGGAGTGGAACGTCCGGGCGGACGTGTGGTCGGCGACGTCCTGGAACGAGCTGCGCCGCGAGGCCGTCGAGGTGGAGGAGCACAATCTGCTCCACCCGGAGGAGGAGCAGAAGGTCCCGTACGTGACGCAGAAGCTGTCGGGTGCGGAGGGGCCGTTCGTGGCGGTGTCGGACTGGATGCGGTCGGTCCCGGACCAGATCTCGCGGTGGGTGCCCGGTGCGTACACCTCGCTGGGCGCGGACGGCTTCGGCTTCGCGGACACGCGCGGCGCGGCCCGGCGCCACTTCCACATCGACGCGCAGTCGGTGGTGCTGGCGGTGCTGACGGAGCTGGCCAAGGAGGGTCGGATCGACCGCTCGGCGCTGAAGCAGGCCGTCGACCGCTACCGGCTGCTGGACGTGGCGGCCGCGGACCCGGGCCCCGCGGGCGGCGACGCGTAGCGCTCCGACGCTCGAACGGACTCGAACGGATGAGAAGGGTGGGCCGGGCTCCGCGGAAGCGGGGCCCGGTTCGCTTTACCTGTTCCTTACGATGCTGTCCATGAAGCAACCGTCCAGGCAGTTGCGGTGGGAGCGGCGCAGCCAGACCCCGCTGCTCGTGCTCGCCGTGGCGTTCGCCGTCGCCTACGCCGTGCCGATCGTCTTCCCCGATGCGGACGCGCGGGTGCACCGGGCGTGCATGGTGACCGAGTGGGTGGTGTGGGGGGCGTTCGCCGCCGACTACCTGATGCGGCTCGGCCTGTCGTCGGCGAAGAAGGCGTTCGTACGGACGCACTGGCTGGACCTCGGGGCGGTTCTGCTGCCGATGTTCCAGCCGCTGCGGCTGCTGCGGCTGGTGTCCACGCTGCTGCTGGTGGGGCGACGGGCCCGGATGGCCCCGCAGATCCGGCTGACCACCTACGTGGCGGGGGCGGTGGTCGGGCTGCTGATGTTCGGCTCGCTGGCCGTGCTGAGCGTGGAGCGGGACGCCCCGCGCGGGAACATCAAGAACCTCGGCGACGCGGTGTGGTGGAGTTTCACCACCATGACGACCGTCGGGTACGGGGACCACTCCCCCACCACCGGTCTGGGCCGGTTCCTCGCGGTGGGACTGATGCTGTCCGGGATCGCGCTGCTGGGTGTGGTCACCGCCAACATCGCGGCCTGGTTCATCTCCCGCTTCGAGCGCGACGACCGGGTGGAGCGGGCCCAGACCGCCGCGATCGCGGAACTGACCGCGGAGGTACGGGCCCTGCGGGCGGAGGTCGCCCGGCTGGGCGAGGCCGCTCCGGGTGCGGGGGCCGAACGGCCGGCCCGCATGCCCGAAGCGGCCCCGGCGGCGGGCGCCGCTAGCGCTCCCACACCTTGAACGCCCTGATCAGGTAGGGCGATTCGGGCAGCCAGACCCCGTCGCCGGGGTAGGTCTGGAACTCTCCGGTCTCGGCGCACTCGGCCGACTGGTAGGTGGTCACCGGCCGCCCGGTGCGGTTGACGAGCGACTGGGCGGTGGCCCCTTCGGGCAGGGCCGTGCAGCTGTTGATGTCGAGGGTGCTGAGCTCGCGGGTGTGCCGGGTTCCCTTGAACTCGGGCTTCGCCCACAGGCACAGCTGCCCGGTGGCGCAGGGCGGTGTCTTCGTCGGCGGCCCCGCGGCGTGCGCGGCGCTCGCCGTGCTCGGGATGAGGGCGGCCAGGGCGAGGGCGGTCGCGGCGAGGACGGTGGTCGGTCGTGCGGGTGAACTCGTACGCATGGCGGGTCAACTCCTGGTGGACTGCAGGGCCCCGGACCGGTTCCGGAGCTCCCGGTGCACCACGCTGACCTGCGGCGACGGCCGGGCGGAAGGGGCTGCGGGCGGGTCCATCCGGATAGGCGACAGCCCCGCCGGAACCGTCCGGCGGGGCTGTCGCGGGCAGCGGGTTGACGCCCGCGCCGCCTGCGCGGAGGGTGCGTGCGGCCGCTCAGACGTGGGCCGCGCCCGCCCCCGCGGCGGCGTTCTCGCCGCGCTTGGTGAAGCAGGCCACGAGGGCGGCGAGGACCGCGACGACGCCGGCGACGGTGAAGGCGGCGCTCATCCCGGACACGAAGGTGTCGTGGGCGACCGTGGTGATCGCCTCGGTGAGCTGCGCCGGGGCGCCGGGCGGGACGGGGGCGATGCCGACCTGGACGCCCTTCTCGGCGAGGCCGAGCTGCTGGGCGTCGAGCGGGGGCAGCTGCGCCGCCTGCCAGTTGTCCCCGAACGAGTTGCCGACCGTACGGGCCATGACCGCGCCGAGGACGGCGGTGCCGAGGCTGCCGCCGACCTGCATGGCGGCCTGCTGGAGGCCGCCCGCCACTCCGGACAGCTCCAGCGGGGCGTTGCCGACGATGACCTCGGTGGCGCCGACCATGACGGGCGCGAGGCCGACTCCGAGCAGGGCGAACCAGAGGGACATGGTGAGGGTGGCGGTGTCCGGGGTGAGCCGGGACATCCCACAACAGGCGGCGGCGGTGGCGAGCATGCCCGCGACCAGCGGGATCCGCGGGCCGACGGCGGTGATGGCGGCGCCGGCCAGCGGCGAGCCGACGATCATCATGCCGGTCAGCGGCAGCAGGTGCAGGCCGCTGTCGACCGGGCTCATGCCGTGCACGTTCTGCAGGTAGAAGGTGACGAAGAACAGGCCGCCCATGAAGGCGAAGGCCATCAGCACCATGAGCACGGTGCCCGCGGACAGGGGCAGCGAGCGGAACAGGCCGAGCGGGATGAGCGGCTCGGCCACCTTGGACTCCCAGACCGCGAAGGCCGCGAAGCAGAGGAGGGACACGCCGAGGAAGACCAGGGTCAGCGGGTCGCCCCAGCCCCACTCGGAGGCCTTGATCAGCGCCCAGACCAGGGAGAACATCGCGCCCGACAGCAGCACGACGCCCAGCAGGTCGAAGGACCTGGGGGCGTTGTCGGCGCGGTGGTCGAGCAGGATGAACAGGCCGAAGGCGAGCGCGACGACGCCGACGGGCACGTTGATGAAGAAGACGGACTGCCAGCTGGCGTTCTCCACGAGCAGGCCGCCGACGATGGGTCCCGCGGCGGTGGACGCGCCGATGACCATGCCCCAGATGCCGATCGCCATGTTGAGCTTCTCGGCGGGGAAGGTGGCGCGCAGCAGGCCGAGTGCGGCGGGCATCAGCAGGGCGCCGAACAGGCCTTGGGCCACGCGGCAGCCGATGACCAGCTCGACGCTGGAGGACAGGCCGATGGCCGCCGAGGCGGCGGCGAAGCCCGTGATGCCGAGGAGGAAGGTCTGGCGGTGGCCGAAGCGGTCGCCGAGCTTTCCGGCGGTGATCAGGGAGACGGCGAGGGCCAGCAGGTAGCCGTTGGTGATCCACTGCACGTCGGCGAGGGAGGCGCCGAGGTCCTGCTGGATCGCGGGGTTGGCGACGGCGACGATCGTGCCGTCCAGGGTGACCATCATGACGCCGATGGCGACGGCGAACAGGGTGAGCCAGGGGTGGCCGCGCAGACCGGTCGGGGCCGGTCCCGGTCCGGGTGCCTTCTCGGGAACCCGGTCTTCGGCACTCATCTGACGAGTCATGCGAACAGGCTAGTGACAGCGACTGACACTTCACAGACGGCCCAACGGGGCAGCTGCTGTCAGGTCCGTCACAGGTACCCTGACCCCTCACTCAGCGTCAGAAAGGACCCCGCGGTGATGACGGACCAGCAGACCGTGCCGGCCTCGGGACCGGCCGGACTGCGCGAACGCAAGAAGCGGCGCACCCGGGACGCGCTCCTGCGCGCCGCCCTCCTGCTGTTCACCTCCCAGGGGTACGAGGAGACGACCGTCGACGAGATCGCCGACGCCGTGGAGGTCTCCCAGCGCACCTTCTTCCGGTACTTCGCCAACAAGGAGGAAGCCGCCTTCGCCGTCCAGGACCTGGTGGAATCGCACTTCCTGGCGGCGCTGCGGTCCCGGCCGGCCGCCGAGGGCCCGCTGGAGGCCCTGCGCGGTGCGGTGCTCGCCGCCTGGGACACCGTCGACGAGGCATTGTCGGACGCGGTCCCGGTCGACCTCTACATGCGCACCTACCGGCTCATCGAGTCGACCCCTGCGCTGCTCGCCGTACACCTGCGGCGCTCCACCGAACTGGAGGAGCGGATCGCCCGGCTGGTCGCGGAGCGTGAGGGCCTGGACGTGGAGGCCGACCCGCGGCCGCGGGTGGCCGTGGCGGCGTTCAGCGGGGTGATGAGGGTCACCGGGCGGCTCTGGGGCCAGGGCGAGGACACCAGCGTGGCCGCGATCCGGCGGATGACGGAGGACTTCCTCGACCAGATCGGACCGGCGCTCGCCGCTCCCTGGCGGGGCTGAGCCGCGTACGGAAGGCCGGCCGGGGCCGGTACCGGATCCGCGCGGAGCGCGCGCGGGGCCCGTACGGGCGTCCCACGATCGGCCGTGAACCCGGTCACCCGGGGCACTGTGCCCCGATTCGGTCTCATACCCTGGATGCAGTGAACGTGTCCGGCCCCGCCCCCTCCCTCGTCGGCGCTGACCCGCGCCCCGCCGCCCTGCGCGCCCTGCTCGCGCTGGCGGTGGTCTTCCTCATGCTGGCCACCACGGGCTGGACGGCCGTGCACCGGCCCGACGCAGGCAGCGCCCTGCGCGCCGCCGCCCTCGCCGCCTGGTCGGCGGCCCGGATCGAGGGCCGGCCCCTGCCGCCCGCCGACGCACCCGTGCGGACCGTGGCCCGTTTCTTCGCCGGTCTCGACGGCTCCCAGCGGGCCCGGCTCGCCGAGGGCTACCCGCTCGTCGTCGGCAACCTCGACGGCGCGCCCGCCGCGCTGCGCTACCGGGCCAACCTGCGCGCCCTCGAACAGGCCGCCCGCGCCGAGGAGTCACGCAGCCGGGACGTCGGCCTGAGTCCGGCCGACCGCACCACGGCCGGACGGCGGGCGCACCGCTTCGAGTCCCTGGCCCAGCCCGGCCGGCAGATCCTGGCCTTCGACCCGACGGGCGGCGGCCGCGTCGCCGAGGTCCTCGGCGATCTCGACCGGGCCGACCGGGTCTCGGTCATCGTGCCCGGCGTCGACACCGACGTGCTCACCTTCGAGCGCACCCAGCGCCGCGTCACCGCGCCCGTCGGCATGGCGCAGGCGCTGTACGAGGCCGAGCGCACGGCGGCTCCGGCCGCCCGGACCGCGGTCATCGCCTGGGCCGGGTACACGGCTCCCACCGGTGTCGGCATGGATGCGGCCACCGGCCGGATGGCCATGGACGGCGCGGTCCGCCTGGAGTCGCTGGCGGCGGCCCTGCCCCAGGACGCGAGCGTGGCCCTGTTCTGCCACAGCTACGGCTCGGTGGTGTGCGGGGTGGCCGCGCACGCGCTGCCGAGGTCGGTGAGCGACGTGGTGGTGGCGGGCAGCCCCGGCATGCGCGCGGGGTCCGTCGCCGAACTGGGCACCTCCGCACGCGTGTGGGCCACCCGGGACGCCGGGGACTGGATCGCGGACGTACCGCACCTGGAGCTCGGCGGGCTGGGGCACGGGGCCGATCCGGTCTCCCCGGGGTTCGGGGCGCGCCTGCTGTCGGCGGCCGGGGCGAGGAACCACACCGGCTATTTCGAGCCAGGTACCGGCTCCCTGGACAACTTCGCCAAAATCGGAACCGGCGCATTCGGTTCCATTGTCTGCGCGACCGGCGACGATGCCTGTCGGCGTGGAATTTCCTGGCCGGGCGGCGAGTGACACGTGTAGAGACCGGAAAACCGGGCTCTGCACCGAGGGGGACGCGTGGGGGTGTGTCCCTTTACGATGTGCCGCATGGGTGACGTACTGGCCGGAAACCATGCCGTCTGGGAGTTCGACTCGGACTCGGTGCTCATCCGCTTCGCACGGGGGATGCGAACGCCACGACTCTGGCACGCCCTCGGGGCCCGGCGGATCCCCTTCGAAGCGCTGTCCGGTGTGAGCGTGAGCGCGTCCGGAACCGGGGGGAGGCGCGAGCCGGTGGTGCTGCGCGCGGTGCCGCGGGCCGGCGCGGATCCCCTGGTGGAGGCCGCCGCGGGACAGCTCCGGGAAGCGTGGGACCCGTACCGGCTGGTGCTCGCGGCCGACCGGGCCGGGCAGGCGGACGCCTTCGCCGAGGCCGTGCGCAGCCGGTTGGGGCCGGATGCCTCCGAGCCCGCGGGGCGCTTCCTGGTCGAGGTGGCGCAGCCGCCGCTGCGGCTGAAGGCGTACGACGCGCGGGTGGGCTTCGACGGCTCGGCCGTAACGTTTCACTGGTCGCGTACGGGAGCCACCGGCACCAAGTGGAAGGCGGGCGACCAGCGGTATCCCCTGGCCGCCCTCAGCGGCGTGGAGTGGAGCTCCCCGGAGCGCCCCGGCGGTCACCTGCGCCTGCTCACCCGGGACACGACGGGCGACCCGCGCCCGGACCACGACCTGGCGACCGCGGTGTTCCGGGCCGGGCACGGGGCGGTCCACGAATCCCTGCCGTTCGCGGCGACGGTGCTGGCCGCGCTGGGCCGGGGCACCCCGGTGGCCTCGGTCCCGCAGCCCCGCGCGAGCGGCGACCGGCTGCACCACCTGGGCGAACTGCACAGCGCGGGCCTGCTGACGGACGCCGAGTACGCGGCCCTGCGCGACCGCTTCACCGCCGAGGCCACGTAGCGGACCTGGGCCTGGAGTGGGCGCCGGGGCGGAGGAGCCGGCCGGAGGAGCCGGTCAAGGGGAGTCGCCCGGAGGAGCCGGTCAGCGTGAGTCGGCCTCGCGGGCGGCCGAGGTGAAGGACATGTCCGGGTAGCGGTCCCCCGCGACCTGCGCGGCGATCGGCTCCAGCAGGGCCAGCTCGGCCGGCGAGAGGGTGATCCGGGTCGCGGCGGTGTTCTCCGCGAGGCGGGACGGCTTGCGGGTGCCCGGGATCGGGACCACCGTCAGGCCGTGCACCTGCGCCCGCTGCTGCACCCAGGCCAGTGCGATCTGCGCCGGGCTCGCCCCGTGCGCCCGGGCGACCTCCCGCACCGGGGCCAGCAGGGCGGCGTTGGCCCTGGCGTTCTCGCCGGTGAACCGGGGCTGGTGGCGGCGGAAGTCACCCTCCGACAGGTCCGCCGCCGCGTCGGCGAAGGCACCCGTCAGGAAGCCCCGCCCGAGCGGGGAGTACGGCACGAAGGCCACGCCCAGCTCCGCCGCCGCACCCACCGCGCTGCGCTCCACGTCCCGGCTGAACAGCGACCACTCCGACTGGAGCGCCGCGATCGGGTGCACCGCGTGCGCCTCGCGCAGCTCGGCGCCCGTGACCTCGCTGAGCCCCAGGTGGCGCACCTTCCCCTCCTGCACCAGCTCGGCCATGGCGCCCACCGACTCGGCGAGGGGCACGGCAGGGTCCCGCCGGTGCATGTAGTAGAGGTCGATCACCTCGGTGCCGAGCCGCCGCAGGCTGGCCCCCACTGCCTGGCGGATGTACGCCCGGTCGTTGCGGACGCCGCGGTAATGCGGGTCGTCCGAGCGCTCTATGGCGAACTTGGTGGCGAGCGTGATCTCGTTCCGGTGGGCGGCGACGAAGGGCGCGAGGAACTCCTCGTTGCGGCCGCGCCCGTAGACGTCCGCGGTGTCCAGCAGGGTGACCCCGAGGGCCAGCGCCGCCTCCAGCGTTTCGCGGGCCGCCGCCTCGTCGGTGTCCCCGTAGAACTCGCTCATGCCCATGCAGCCGAGGCCCTGGACGCCGACCCGCGGGCCGCCCTTGCCGAGTTCGACCTGCTCGATGGTGGTGTGCTGCGTCATGCGCGTTGTGCCTTCCCCGTGTAGAGCTCGATCTTGTAGTCCAGTACGGCGAGCGCGTCGTTCAGCTCCGTGATCCGCGCCCGGACCTCGCGCCGGGTCTGCTCCAGCAGTTCCCGGCGCAGGTCGACGGTGTGCTCCCCCTCGCGGACCAGTTCGGCGTAGCGGACCATGTCCGCCACCGACATCCCGGTGCTCCGCAGCTTGCCCACGAAGGCCAGCCAGCCGAGGTCGTCGTCGGTGAACCGGCGCTGCCCCGAGTGGGAGCGGTCCACGTGCGGCATCAGGCCGATCCGCTCGTACCAGCGCAGGGTGTGCTGGCTCAGACCGGTCCGGGCCTCGACCTCGCTGATCGTGTACCGCGTCTGCGTCAGGCTCATGACCGACACGCTAAAACCCTTGAGTGCACTCCAAGCAAGTAGGCTCGACGGCATGGAGAGTCTGCGGATCATCGAGAGCTGGCCGGTACCGAACGCCGCGGCGGCCGTCGTGCGCGCCGACGGGAGCCTGGCCGGTTCCCACGGGCCGGTCGGCCACCGCTTCCCGCTGGCCTCGGTGACGAAGCCGCTCGCCGCGTACGCCGCCCTCGTGGCGTACGAGGAGGGCGCGATCGAGCTGGACGAGCCGGCCGGACCGGAGGGTTCGACGGTGCGTCACCTGCTCGCGCACACCAGCGGGCTGGCCTTCGACGAGCACCGCGTCATGGCCCCGCCCGGGACCCGGCGGCTGTACTCGAACGCCGGTTTCGAGGAGCTCGGCGACCACATCGCCAAGGCCACCGGCATCCCCTTCGCCGAGTACCTGCACCAGGCGGTGTGCGAACCGCTGGGCATGGCCGCGACCACCCTGGAGGGCTCCCCCGCCAAGGACGGCGTCTCCACCGTCGCCGACCTCGTCCGGTTCGCCGCCGAACTCCAGGCGCCCCGGCTGCTCGACGTGCGCACGGTCGCCGAGGCCACCTCCGTGGTCCACCCGGGGCTCAAGGGCGTCCTGCCCGGCTACGGGCACCAGTCCCCCAACGACTGGGGACTCGGCATGGAGATCCGCGACGGCAAGAGCCCGCACTGGACGGGCGCTTCCTCCTCGCCGCGCACCTTCGGCCACTTCGGGCAGTCGGGCACCTTCCTGTGGGTGGATCCGCAGGCGCGGGCCGCGTGCGTGGCGCTGACGGACCGCGCCTTCGGCCCGTGGGCCGTGGAGGCCTGGCCCCCGTTCACCGAAGCGGTCCTCGCCGAGCTCGCGGCCGGCCGGGCCCTGCGGCCTTAAGGGAGTTCCCAGATCAGCACTTCGCCCGGGGCGGCGGCGACGAGCTCAAGGTGCTGTTCGCCGGTGATCCGGGCCGAGTCCCCGGGGCCGAGTTCCTGTCCGCCCAGGCGCAGGTCCCCGGACACCACGTGCAGGTAGACCCGCTCGGCGGCCGGTACCGCGATCCGCTCGCCCCCGCCCGGTCGGCGCACGTGCAGGACGGCTCCGGCCGCGGGGAGTTCGTACGGCTCGTCTTCGGCGATTTCCCGGACCAGCTCGTACGAGGGGTCCCCGCCCGTGGTCAGCGGCGCGAGCCACATCTGGACGAAGCGCAGCGGGGCCGGGCCGTCGTTGCGTTCCACGTGGCGGGCGCCGGAGCCGGCGCCGAGGTGCTGGACGTCTCCGGGCCGGACCAGGCTGCTCGTGCCGGTGCTGTCGCGGTGGGTGAGCTCGCCCTCGACCACCCAGGTCACGATCTCGGTGTGGCTGTGCGGGTGCTCGGCGAACCCGGCGCCCGGTGCGAGGGTCTCCTCGTTGCAGGCGAGGACCGGGCCGAAGCGCAGGTTGTCCGGGTCGTAGGAGGACCCGAAGGAGAAGGCGTGCCGGGTGGTGATGCCGGCGTCCGGATCGCCGCCCTCGTACCGGTCGGCGCTGCGGCGTACGTCAATCATGGGGGCCACCGTAGCGGCGGCCCGGTCCCCGGGAGGAGACCGGAGTCGGCGCCGCCGTCCCGATAAGGCAGTCTTGTCCCGTGCCTCAACCCGAACGCGAGCATTCCCCCGCTCATCCCGCTGCCGCGCATCCGCATGCCGCGACGCTGCGCCGACTGGAGAAGTCCTCCGGCCGGCTCGCCGCCAACGCGATCGCCCGCATGGACGAGACCCTGCCGTGGTACCGGGCGATGCCCCCGGAGAACCGGTCCTGGATCGGCCTGGTCGCGCAGGCCGGTATCGCCGCGTTCACGGAGTGGTTCCGGCATCCGGAGACCCCGCAGGCGATCTCCACCGACGTCTTCGGGACGGCTCCGCGGGAGCTGACCCGGGCGATCACCCTGCGCCAGACCGTCGAGATGGTCCGCACCACGATCGAGGTCATGGAGGCCGCGATCGAGGAGGTCGCGGCGCCGGGCGACGAGTCGATCCTGCGTGAGGCACTGCTGGTGTACGCGCGGGAGATCGCCTTCGCGACGGCCCAGGTGTACGCGCAGGCCGCGGAGGCCCGGGGGGCGTGGGATGCCCGTCTGGAGTCCCTCGTCGTCAATGCGGTGCTCTCCGGAGAGGCCGACGAGGGCGCGCTGTCGCGGGCGGCGGCGCTCGGCTGGAACTCCCCGGAGCACGTGTGCGTGGTGCTGGGCACGGCGCCGGAGGGCGACAGCGAACTGACGGTCGAGGCGATCCGGCGGGCGGCCCGCCACCACAAGCTGCAGGTGCTGACGGGTGTGCTGGGTGATCGCCTGGTGGTGATCGCGGGTGGCAGCGACAACCCGCTCCAGGTGGCGAAGTCGCTGATCGGGCCGTTCGCGGCGGGGCCGGTGGTCGCCGGTCCGGTGGTGCCGGACCTGCTGAACGCGACGAAGTCCGCGCAGGCGGCGGCCGCCGGGCTGAAGGCGTGCACGGCCTGGCAGGACGCGCCGCGGCCCGTGCTGGCGGACGATCTGCTGCCGGAGCGCGCGATCGCCTCGGATCCCTCTGCCCGCGAGCAGCTGGTGGAGGAGATCTACAGACCGCTGGAAGAGGCGGGCTCGGCTCTGCTGGAGACGCTGAGTGTGTACTTGGAGCAGGCGAGCAGCCTGGAGGGTGCTGCGCGGATGCTGTTCGTACACCCGAACACAGTGCGCTACCGGCTGCGACGTGTGACCGACGTCACCGGCTGGTCGCCGTCGGATGTCCGCTCGGCGTTCACCCTGCGGATCGCCCTGATCCTCGGGCGTCTGGCCGACGGAGATCAGCAGTCCTAGACTTTTGTCGGACATCAACAATTACCCCGACGGTTCTTCGTCCCTGTCCCCACGGGCGGCGGAGACCGTCCACAAGAGAGAGTGTGAGGGTGCTCGTACTCGTCGCTCCCGGCCAAGGCGCACAGACGCCCGGCTTCCTGACTCCCTGGCTCGAACTGCCCGGCGCCGCCGACCGCGTCGCCGCGTGGTCGGACGCCATCGGGCTCGACCTTGCCCACTACGGCACGAAGGCCGACGCGGACGAGATCCGCGACACGGCCGTGGCCCAGCCGCTGCTGGTCGCGGCGGGCCTGCTGTCCGCGTCCGCGCTGGGATCGCGCACGGCCTTCGGTGCCGTCGCGGGCCACAGCGTCGGCGAGATCACGGCCGCCGCGTACGCCGGTGTGCTGTCGGACGCCGACGCGTTGTCGTTCGTACGGACCCGCGGCCTGGCGATGGCCGAGGCCGCCGCGGTCACCGAGACCGGCATGGCGGCGGTGCTCGGCGGGGATCGCGACACCGTCGTCGCGCACCTGGAGAAGCTGGGTCTGACGCCCGCCAACATCAACGGCGCGGGCCAGATCGTGGCCGCGGGGACCATGGAGCAGATCGCCGCCCTGGAGGCGGAGAAGCCCGAGGGCTCCATGAAGGTCGTCGCCCTCAAGGTCGCGGGCGCCTTCCACACGCACCACATGGCTCCGGCCGTCGATACGCTGGAGAAGGCCGCGCAGGCCCTCACCCCGGCCGACCCCGAGCTGACCTACGTCTCGAACAAGGACGGCCGCGTCGTCACCACGGGCGTCGACGTCGTCGCCCGACTGGTGGGCCAGGTCGCCAACCCGGTCCGCTGGGACCTGTGCATGGAGACCTTCGCCGAGCTGGGTGTCACCGGTCTCGTCGAGCTCAGCCCCGGTGGCACGCTGACGGGTCTGGCCAAGCGTGCGCTCAAGGGCGTGCCGACGGTGGCCCTGAAGACCCCGGACGATCTCGACAAGGCCGCAGCGCTCCTCGCCGAGCACGCGGCCTGAGAGAAGGAGCCCACACAGCATGTCGAAGATCAAGCCGGCCAAGGGCTCTCCGTACGCCCGCATCCTCGGCGTCGGCGGCTACCGGCCGACCCGGGTGGTCCCCAACGAGGTCATCCTGGAGACGATCGACTCGTCCGACGAGTGGATCCGCTCCCGCTCCGGCATCGCGAGCCGGCACTGGGCCTCGCCGCAGGAGACCGTTGCCGCGATGTCGGTGGAGGCCGCCGGCAAGGCGCTGGCCGATGCCGGCGTGTCGCCCGAGCAGATCGGTGCCGTGATCGTTTCGACGGTCTCGCACTTCAAGCAGACCCCGGCCGTCGCGACCGAGATCGCGCACCGGGTCGGAGCGGTCAAGCCCGCCGCGTTCGACATCTCCGCCGGCTGCGCCGGCTTCGGCTACGGACTGACCCTGGCCAAGGGCCTGGTCATCGAGGGCTCGGCGGAGCACGTCCTCGTCATCGGCGTGGAGCGGCTCTCGGACCTGACCGACCTGGAGGACCGCGCGACGGCCTTCCTGTTCGGCGACGGCGCGGGCGCCGTCGTCGTCGGCCCCTCGGACGAGCCGGCCATAGGCCCCACGGTGTGGGGTTCGGAGGGCGACAAGTCCGAGACGATCAAGCAGACCGTGCCGTGGGACGAGTACCTCGGCAAGGACGGCGGCGAGAAGTTCCCCGCCATCACGCAGGAGGGTCAGGCGGTCTTCCGCTGGGCCGTCTTCGAGATGGCCAAGGTGGCCCAGCAGGCGCTCGACGCCGCCGGGATCACCGCGGACGACCTGGACGTCTTCATCCCGCACCAGGCCAATATGCGGATCATCGACTCGATGGTGAAGACTCTCAAGCTGCCGGAGCACGTCACGGTCGCCCGTGACGTGGAAACCACCGGCAACACGTCGGCCGCCTCGATCCCGCTCGCCATGGAGCGGCTCCTGGCGACCGGAGCGGCGAAGAGCGGCGACACCGCGCTCGTCATCGGCTTCGGGGCGGGGCTCGTCTACGCCGCGACGGTCGTTACCCTCCCTTAGGGCCCGGGATCCGCATCCCGCCCTGTTTCACCCAGTCAGCTATAGAAGGAGCGCCACATGGCCGCCACGCAGGAAGAGATCGTCGAAGGTCTCGCGGAGATCGTCAACGAGATCGCGGGCATCCCGGTCGAGGACGTCGAGATCGACAAGTCCTTCACCGATGACCTGGACGTCGACTCCCTGTCCATGGTCGAGGTCGTCGTCGCCGCCGAAGAGCGCTTCGACGTCAAGATCCCGGACGAGGACGTCAAGAACCTCAAGACGGTCGGCGACGCTGCCGACTACATCCTGAAGCACCAGGCCTGAGCCTGACGTGAGCTGTCGCCACCCGGCGGTGGCGCCGTGACAATTCAGCACCCCTGAGACGTGGAGAAAGAATTCCTGTGAGCCCGACCAATCGCACCGTGGTCGTCACCGGTATCGGCGCAACCACTCCGCTGGGTGGCGACAGCGCATCGACCTGGGAAGGTCTGCTCGCCGGTCGTTCCGGCGTCAAGCCCCTTGAGGGCGAGCGCTTCGCCGAACTCCCGGTACGTATTGCCGCTCCGGTCGCCGTCGACCCGAGTGAGGTCCTGCCCAAGCCGCTGGCACGCAAGCTCGACCGGTCGGCGCAGTTCGCCGTCATCGCGGCCCGCGAGGCCTGGGCCGACGCGGGCTACACCGCCCCGGCGGGCGAGGACGAGTCCATTGTGCCCACCCGGCTGGGCACCGTGATCGCCTCCGGTATCGGCGGCGTCACGACGCTGCTCGACCAGTACGACGTACTGAAGGAAAAGGGTGTGCGCCGGGTCTCCCCGCACACCGTCCCCATGCTCATGCCGAACGGCCCGTCGGCCAACGTCGGCCTGGAGGTCAATGCCCAGGCGGGCGTGCACACTCCGGTCAGCGCCTGCGCCTCGGGCGCCGAGGCCATCGGCTACGCCGTCGAGATGATCCGTACCGGCCGCGCCGACGTGGTCGTCGCGGGCGGCACCGAGGCGGCGATCCACCCGCTGCCGATCGCCGCGTTCGCCAACATGATGGCGATGTCCAAGAACAACGAACACCCCGAGCAGGCCTCGCGCCCGTACGACAAGGACCGCGACGGCTTCGTCCTGGGCGAGGGCGCGGGCGTCGTCGTCCTGGAGTCCGCCGAGCACGCCGCCGCGCGCGGCGCCCGGGTCTACTGCGAGGTGCTCGGCCAGGGTCTGTCCGCGGACAGCCACCACATCGCGCAGCCGGAGCCGACCGGCCGCGGTGTCGCCGCCGCCGTGCAGAACCTCCTCGACAACACGGGGCTGGACCCGGCCGAGCTGGTGCACGTGAACGCGCACGCCACGTCGACCCCGCAGGGTGACACGGCCGAGCTGAAGGCGCTGCGCAAGGTCCTGGGCGACGACCTGGACCACATCGCGATCTCCGCGACCAAGTCGATGACCGGCCACCTGCTGGGTGGCGCGGGCGGTATCGAGACCGTGGCGACCGTGCTGGCGCTGTACCACCGGATCGCCCCGCCCACGATCAACGTGGACGAGCTGGACGAGGACATCACGGCGGACATCGTCCGCGGCGAGCCGCGCAAGCTGCCCGTCGACGGCCCGATCTCCGCGATCAACAACTCGTTCGGGTTCGGCGGCCACAACGTCACCCTGGCGTTCCGTACGGTCTGACGCCCCGAAGGCTCCGTACGAAGGCCCCCCGACCGGCAGCTGCTGCCGGTCGGGGGGCCTTCGTCGGTCTGCTCAGACGACCTGGTGGAGCCAGCGGACGGGGGCGCCCTCGCCGGCGTAGCGGAAGGGCTCCAGTTCGTCGTCCCAGGGCTTGCCGAGCAGCTTGGCGATCTCCGCCGCCAGGTCGGTCTCGCCGCGTGCGGAGCGGGCGAGGGCGGCGCGCAGCCGGTCCTCCGGGATCAGGATGTCGCCGTGCATGCCGGTGACGGCGTGGAAGATGCCGAGTTCCGGGGTGGAGCTGTAGCGCTCGCCCTCGGCGGTCGGGCAGGGTTCGGCGGTCACTTCGAAGCGCAGCAGGTGCCAGCCGCGCAGGGCGGAGGCGAGCTTCGATGCCGTGCCCGCTTCGGCCTGCCAGGAGAACTCGGCTCTCCAGGTGCCCGGCGAGGCGGGCTGCCTGATCCAGTCGAGGTTCACCCGCACCCCCAGCACGCCCGCAACAGCCCATTCCACGTGCGGGCAGAGCGCGCGCGGTGCGGAATGCACGTACAGAACTCCACGTGTCGTCACCGGGACCTCCAGTGTGGGACGAGGTCGGGAATAAACTCCAGAAAACGGACAGTTTGTGACGTGATGTAATGTAACGGAAAATATTGAACATTGCGCTGCGGGACCTGCGGCCGAAACGCCACGGGAAAAAGCTACCGTGCGCCAGGGGTCATGGTGTGACGTACGGTCGGTCCCGGGCCGCCGAACACAGAGCTTTCACTCAGCAGGACGCCCCCGGGGGACGCGGGGCGACGAGAAGGGGAACCACCCGATGCGCACCACCGCTCCGCGCCGCCGCGCGCGCCGGACCCTTGCGGGCGCGGGAGCGGCATTGGCCGTCATGGCCGGGGCCCTGACCGGGTGTCAGTCGGACGGGTCCGCCCCCGACGGCGGGCGCAGGGGGCAGGCCGGGCCGCGCTGGAACACCGCCCCCACGTCGATCGCCGCCGTCGGCGACTCCATCACGCGGGGCTTCGACGCCTGTTCGGTGCTGGCGGACTGCCCGGAGGTCTCCTGGGCCACCGGCAACGACCCCGCCGTCCGGTCGCTGGCCGCGCGGCTGCTCGGGGAGTCCGAGGTGCCGCTGCGCAGCTGGAACTACGCGGTGACCGGCTCGCGGATGGCGGACCTGGCGGGCCAGGTGGCCGCGGCGGCCACGCAGAAGCCCGACCTGGTCACGGTGATGGTGGGCTCGAACGACGCCTGCCGCCCGACGGCTTCCTCGATGACGTCCGTGGCGCAGTTCCGGGCCGGGTTCGAGAAGGCCCTCGCGGACCTGCGGGCGGCCTCCCCCACCTCCCAGGTGTACGTCTCCAGCGTGCCGGACCTGCAGCGGCTGTGGGAGCAGGGCAAGGACAGCCCGATGGTGCGGCAGGTCTGGAAGCTGGGCATCTGCCAGTCGATGCTGGCCGACCCCCTGTCGGCGGCCGCGGGGGCGACGGCCCGGCGCGAACAGGTGCGGGCGCGGGTGGTCGAGTACAACGAGGTGCTCCGCGAGGTGTGCGCGAAGGACCCGCTGTGCCGCTACGACGGCGGAGCGGTGTTCCAGTACCCCTTCGGCGCGGGGCAGTTGAGCCGCTGGGACTGGTTCCACCCCGGCAAGGACGGCCAGGCCCGGCTCGCGGAGCTCGCGCACCGCCAGGTGACGGCCGTGCAGCCGCCGCGCTAGCACGGCCGTGGACCGGAGGAGGGTGTCAGGGCCCTCCTCCGGTCCGGATCAGGGGTGATTTCCGGCCATCTGTGGGGGCTGGAGCTCCAGGATGGCGGTGAGGCGGGTGTCCCCGTGCGCATGCGCGGCGCGGACCTCGTAGGTGCCGCCGATCCGCTGCCAGCCGCGGCTCGGCTCGTCCCAGATCTCGAAGGCGCGGGCCGGCAGGGCGATCTCCGCCTCGACGCTCTCTCCGGGGTCCGCCTCGACGCCCGCGAAGGCCGCGAGCCAGCTCGCCGGGCGCTCGACCCGGTCGGCCACCGGGGCGAGGTAGACCTGGACGACCTCGCGGCCGTGCCGGGTGCCGGTGTTGGTGAGGCGGACCCGGGCGGTGGTGCCGGTGACCTCCAGGGACTCGTAGGCCCAGTCGGTGTAGCCGAGGCCGTACCCGAAGGGGTAGGCGGGGGTCACGTTCTGCGCCTCGTAGGCCCGGTAGCCGATGAGGAGCCCCTCGCCGTACTCCAGGCGGCCGTCGGCGGGGACGACCTCGGTGACGGGAGCGTCCGCGAACGCGGCGGGCCAGGTGGTGGGCAGCCGCCCGCCGGGCTCGGTGTGCCCGAGGAGTACGTCGGCCAGCGCGGCCCCGCCCTCCTGCCCGGGGAACCAGGTCAGCAGGACGGCGGCGACATCCTCGCGCCACGGGAGCTCCACCGGGGAGCCCGCGTTGACGACGACCACGGTGTTCGGGTTGGCGGCGGCGACGGCGCGCACGAGGTCGTCCTGACGGCCCGGCAGCCGCAGGTCGCGCCGGTCGAAGCCCTCGGACTCCACCCGCTCGGTGGTGGCGACGACCACGACGGCGGTGTCGGCGGCGCGGGCGGCGGCCACGGCCTGCGCGATCAGCTCGTCGGGGTCGCGCCGCGGGCCGAGGTGGAGCAGCGAGAACATGATCGCCTTGAGCGGGAGGGCGGTCGTGTCGGGGACCTGGAAGGTGAGCGAGACCTCGACCGGCTCGTCCGCGGTGAGCTCGATGCGGGCGCGCTCGCTGGGAGCGCCGAAGAAGGCCTCGAAGGGGTCGGCCTCGTCGCCCGGCTCCTGCACCCCCTCCCAGAGGGTGCGCCCGCCGACGGCGAGGGTGAAGGCGCCGAGCCCGCGGGTGCCGAAGGCGTGTTCGCCGCTCTCGCGCGGCAGGAAGCGGCCGGTGACCTCGATGCTCGCCATGGTCTCGTACGAGGCGCCGACCGGCAGGTCGTCACCGATCCACTGCACCTGGCCGGAGGGCAGGCTGCCTTCGCCGAGGACGGCGCCGGAGGCGTCCCGGCAAACGGCGCGCAGCTCGAAGCCCTTGTCGGCGGGGACGAGTTCCTCGCTGGGGTCGGCGCCGACGGCGTAGGTCAGGGCCCCCTCGGGCAGGGCGGCGGTGAGCCCGTCGAGCGGGGAGACCACCCGCTCGGGGAAGACGGTGGCCGAGCCGCCGCCGAGGACGCGGGCATCGCGGGCCGCGGCGCCGATGAGGGCCACGGTGCGGCCCGGTGCGGCGTCGAGCGGCAGCGCCGCCTCCTGGTTCCGTACGAGGACGAAGCCGCGGGCGGCTATCTCGCGGGCCAGCGCCTGGCCGTCGACGGGGGCCGGTGGCTCGGTGACGACGGCGGGCGCGCCCGCCAGGGCGCCGACGCGGGCGGCGAGGCGCAGCACGTTGCGCACGGCCGCGTCCACGGCCGACTCGGGGACCCGGCCCGCCCGGACGGTCTCGGCGAGGGCCGATCCGTAGACGGTCTGCGGTCCGGGCATGGCCACGTCGAGGCCGCCGAGGATGCCGCCGGTGGTGGAGCGGGCGGCCATCCAGTCGGAGACGTTGTAGCCGTCGAAGCCCCATTCGCCGCGCAGGACCTCGCCCACCAGGTGCTGGTGCTCGGTCATGGTCGTGCCGTTGACCTGGTTGTAGGCCGTCATGATCCCCCAGGGGCGGGCGTTCTTGACGATGGCCTCGAAGGGGGCCAGGTACAGCTCGCGCAGGGTGCGCGGCGCGATCACGTTGTCGACGGTGAACCGCTCGGTCTCGGCGTCGTTGCCGACGAAGTGCTTGACGGTGGTCCCGACGCCGCCGTCCTGGACGCCGCTGACGTAGCCGCTGCCGATGGCGCCGGTGAGGTGGGGGTCCTCGGAGTAGCACTCGAAGTGGCGGCCGCCGAGCGGGGAGCGGTGCAGGTTGACGGTGGGTGCGAGGAGGACGTGGACGCCCTTGCGGCGGGCCTCCTGGGCGAGGAGCCGGCCGGCGCGGCGGGCGAGCCCGGGGTCCCAGGCAGCGGCGAGCGCGGTCGGGGAGGGCAGGGCGATGGACGGGTCGTCGGCGGTCCAGCGCACGCCGCGGACCCCGATGGGGCCGTCGGACATGACGAGGGACTGCAGCCCGATCTCGGGGAGGGCGGGCAGGGACCACATGTCCTGGCCTGCCAGTAGGCGGGTCTTGGTGTCGAGATCGAGCTTGCCGAGCGCCGCTTCCACGACGTCGTTGCGGACCTGATCGGCATCGGTCACGGCCGTGCCTCCTCGTTGAGTGCGTGCGGGTGGTGCGGTGCGGTGGGTGGCGCGGTGAGGGCGCCCCCATCGTGAACCCGTTCCCTGGCGAACGGTAGGGTTCGTAATGATTTGGTGACATGCGGATAACGTACGGGTGCAGGCGGGGTCGACGGGAGAGGTGCCGGGGCGATGGCCAGGGCGAGGAGCGAGGAGCGGCGCGGCGACATCGTCCGCGCGGCGGTCGAGGTGATCGCGGAACGCGGCTACCGGGGGGCGTCCCTGGGGGCGGTGGCCGAGCGCGTCGGCCTGACCCAGCAGGGGCTGCTGCACTACTTCCCGACCAAGGAGGCGCTGCTCGTCGCGGTGCTGGAGGAACGCGACCGCTGGGACACCGGCGGCGGCTCCCGTGCCTCGGCCGGCGTCTGGCGGCTTGACCTGCTGGCCTCGCTGGTGGAGTACAACGCCATGCGGCCCGGGATCGTGCAGACGTTCTCGGCGCTGCTGGGCGAGAGCGTGACCGACGGCCATCCGGCGCGGGAGTTCTTCACCGAGCGCTACGCCCAGGTCCGCGGCGAGATGGCCTCGGTCCTGCGCGCCGAGTTCGGCGACCGCCTGCCCTCGGGGCTCAGCCCGGAGGAGGCCGCGCCGCTGCTGACGGCGGTGATGGACGGCCTCCAGTACCAGTGGCTGCTGGCCCCCGAGTCGGTGGACATGCCGGCCGCGTTCCGCTCCTTCCTGACCCTGCTGCGCGGCTCCGCCTAGCAGGCGGGGATGGCATGCTGGGGCCCGTGAAGATCGCCACAGCCCAGCTGACCTGCGCCCCGGCCGACCTGGCCGCCAACACCGCCCGGACCGTCGCCCTCGCCGCCGAGGCCCGGCAACAGGGTGCCGGGCTCGTCGTCTTCCCCGAGTTCACGCTCACCGGCTACGAACTGGAGGCCCTGGCCGCCGATCCCGGCCTGTGGATGGCGGACGCCGACGACCCCCGGCTGGACCCGGTCCGCTCCGCGGGCATCGCCGTCGCGGTCAACGTCGCGCTGCGCACCGCCGGCCCGCTGCCGGCCATCGCGACACTGGTGTACGGGGCGGACGGCGGGCACCTCACCACGTACGCCAAGCAGCACCTCTACCGGCACGAACAGGGTGCCTTCGCCCAGGGCGGCGCCGACGGCCGCTTCGAACTGGGCGGGATCCGCTTCTCCCTGGCCGTCTGCTACGACAACCACTTCCCGGAGCTCATCGCCCGCGCGGCGGCGGACGGCTGCCGGGTCCACCTGGCCGCCTCCCTGTACGGAACCGGCGGCGGCGTCCAGGAGCGCGCCACCGTCTATCCGGGGATCGCACGGGAGCACGGCATGTACGTGGTCCTGGCCAACCACGTCGGCCCGGCCGGCCCGTGGACGGGCTGCGGCGGCGCCGCGGTGTGGTCCCCGGGCGGCACCCTGCTCGCCGAGGGCGACGACCGCACCCCCTCGGTGGTGACGGCACAGGTGCCGGCACTGCTGCCGGCACCCGCCCGTCAGCCGACCGACGCGACCTTCGAGTGCCGCCCGGACCGGACGCCCGAGCCCGCGGACGCGGACGGGGACGGGGACTCAAGCCCGTCCGCCGCGCCGGGCTCACGGTCCCGCGCCAGCGCCGGAAGCGCCAGGGCGAACGCCGCCACCGTGTAGACGGCGGTCCATAGCGCCCAGCCGCCGGGCGGGTTCCAGTGCGCGGAGAACGGCACCCACGCGCCGCTCGTACCCACCGCGAAGCGGCGCAGGGTCCAGAAGAACGCCGCCGCGTCGGCCAGCGCGAGCCCGGTCACCGCGAAGCCGACCAGCCTGCGCCAGGGCATCCCCGCGTCGGGCGCCCTGCCCGCGCAGATCAGCACGGCCATCAGCGGCAGCCCGACGGCGAACGGCAGCAGGTAGCGCCCCTGCCACACCATGCCGAGCTTCTCCGCCTGCGAGGCCTGCGCGGCCACCGGCACCACCACGACCGCGACCAGCATGCCGATCAGCGCCACCGCCTCCCGTTTGCGGCCGAAGGCCAGCCCCAGCGCGATGAGGGCGGCGATCACCCCGAGCCAGACCAGCCAGGTGAAGGCGGGCGCCGGGGTGTCCAGCCAGCCGAAGTAGCCCAGCATCTGGTGGACGTAGGTCTCGGTGTTGCCGAAGGTCTGCCGGGCGGCTTCCCTGGCGGTCAGCGAGCGGGGCGTGTTGATCACGGAGTTGTCGGGGTGCTGCGCCGCCCAGAACAGCGCACCGGCCGTGGCCGCGCCGAGCAGCACCGTCCAGAGCCACAGGGCCTTGCGGCGCAGCACCGCACGCAGCACCCCGCGCTGCTGGAGCAGCAGCCCGAAGAACAGCGCCCCGGCGAACCAGATCAGGCCCAGCGGGCGGATGTTGATCAGTACGAGGCCGCCGATGCCCACCCGGGCCAGCCGCCGGTTCAGCAGCCGCGGGTCGGGCGACATCAGGATCGACAGCAGGGCCGTCCACACCAGGATCCCGGCGGCGATCTCGCCGCCGCTCGGGTTGACCATCCCGGCCATGTAGAGCGCCATCGGTGTGGCGGCGGCGGCCACGCCCAGCAGGGCGAGCGAGCGCCGGCGCCATTCGGCGGCCGTGACCACCGCGCTCGCGAGCAGGGCCGAGCACAGCAGCGCCGACGCCAGGCGCATCAGGTACAGCGCGTGCGGGCCCTTGACCAGGAGGCTCGGCCAGCCCACGGCCAGGTAGTAGGCCGGGTGGTAGCGGCCGGCCGCGGTGGTGGCCTGGGCGGTCTTGCCCGAGTGTCCGATCGCGGGCGCGCAGGAGGCGGGCGTGCCCTCGTGCCAGGCGTAGCACTCGTGCTGCCTGGGCAGCTGCCGGTACCACTCGGGGAGTTGCACCCCCGTCTCGGCGAACTTGCCCTCGATGCCCGCCACCATGTGCGGGACCATCACCTCGGGGCCGTTGATCTGGCCCCGGGCGACGGCCGCCGCGCGGATGAAGTGGGCGTGTTCGTCTGGGGAACCGCCGAGCGGGGTCGCGACGGCCCAGGAGGCCGCGAGCGTGAAGAACAGCGCGAAGGCGAGGGCCCAGAGCCGCTTGGGGGTGCGCGCCGACCAGTCGGCCAGCCGCGTCAATGCGGAGATCATCTCGTCCCTCGGCTCATCGGATGTAGCTCAGCCAGCTCTGGTCGCCGTCCTTGGAGCAGACGCCGTGCGGTGCGAACTTCGGGCAGCTGCCGTCCTGCTTGCGCACGGTGTGCGAGACGTAGGGCAGGATCCGGTACGTGCCGTCCTGGGCCGGCATGTACCGGTCGGACATCGACGACGCGGCCGTGCCGAGCAGCAGCAGGAGCGCGCAAAGGGCTCCGATCACCGCGCCTTCACGGCCCGGGAAGGCGGCGGACGCGCCCCCGCCCCCGCTCGTACGCCGCTGCGCCGGCCGCAGCGAGACCAGGTGGGCGACCAGGGCGCACAGGATCAGGCCGCAGTAGAGCAGCTGGTTGTTGGTGCGGGTGTAGAGCTGGACCGTCTGCGTCTCGTACATGTGCGAGGCGATGTACATCCGCATCACCCACGCGCTGACGAACATGGCGGCGATGGTGACGACCAGCGGCTTGCGGATGCCCAGCCAGATCGCGACGCCCAGACCGACGAAGGTCACCAGGGCGAACAGCCCGACCCCGCCGAACTCGCCCGGCGGCGGCCAGTCGCCCACCTTGCCCGGCATGTCGGTGCGCCACATCAGGTAGTAGGCGGGGTCGGTGAAGTTGTCGAAGCGGAAGTTGTAGTCCTTGGTGGTCTGGCCCTCGCTCAGCATCACCATCAGGTAGCGCCCGGCCACCACGAGGAAGGCCGCCAGCGCCGCACCCATGAAGGCGGCGCCCTTGAGCGGGCCGGTCCGCCACGGGAAGTACAGCAGCGCCGCGAAGAACACCCCGGCCGCGCTCCACAGGAACCAGCCCGAGTACGTCAGGAACAGCACGCCCAGCAGCACGCCGAACCCGGCGCCGGTCAGCAGCAGCCTCCGCCGGCTCTCGCTGCCGCTGCGCCGCAGCGCCACCACCATCGCCACCAGCACCGGCACCAGCAGGGCGAGCACCGTCTGGCTGTACGGCTTGTACGCGTCGATCAGCGCGAACGCCGGCACCACGCCGAAGGCAAGCGCCCGCACCGGGCTGAGCAGCATCCGCCAGGCCAGGTAGACGAGGGGCCCGAACGCGGCGGCGCCGAGGATCTGCAGGTCCTTGAAGGCGTAGGCGGTGTTGCCGCCGTGGAACCACTCGGCGTAGTAGCCCAGGGTGTAGAGGGGTGCCGGCGGATAGACCGGCGAGCCCGAGGGCATGCCGTTGGCGACGGCGTGCGCCCACTCGACGATGCGGCCGCTGTCGCCGTTGAGGCCGAACATCGGCCACGGCGTGCCCAGCAGCGACACCACCGCACCCGCCGCGACGAAGCCGCCGGCCAGGCCCGCGATGGCCGCGGCCGCGATCCGGGCGGCCAGGTCGAAGTGCCGGCCGCCGCGCAGCCGCATCGCCAGCATCACGGCGGCGACGCACAGCAGACCGAGCAGCACGAACCGCAGCTGGATCGCGGCCAGGCCGCTGACCTGGGCGATCCGGTTCAGCGGGTTGAGCTTGAAACCGCGGGCCAGGAGGGGGAGCGCGAGCGCGGCGGCGAAGGCCACGACGGCTTCCAGGAGCAGGAGCGCGCCACGGGAGCGCAGGGCGCGCCGCAGGCCGGAGGCCGACGGCGGCCGGGGCCGCTCGGCCTCCCTGGTCGGGGCATCGGGGCGCACGGGCGCCGCCCCCTCGGTACTGACTGTCACGGACGGTCCCTACTGCTGGTCGGTGCGCGGCACAGCGGCCGGTCATCGTTGCTCGGCAAGCCACTGCCCGGCTCCGGGGCCGCATGGGACAGCCTGGCTCTTGCTGCCACGCATACTATCGGGCCACCGCGGGACGAGACCGGGGCCCGGAAGGCGGCCCGGACGACGGCCCGCACGGACGGCCCGCACGGACGGCCGATGCGCGGGCCCGCTGTCGGGCCGGGCACGCGCGCTCAGTCGAAGGCGCCGACCACGGCGAGCAGGAAGAGCAGGGCCCAGCCGCCCAGCGACAGCCAGCCGAGGGCCAGGCCGACCGTGGCCGGACCGCCGCCCTCCTCACCGCGCGCGCGGATCTGCGCCTTGGCGATGTGACCGGTGATCACGGCGCCCAGGCCGGCGGCGCCCAGCGTCGGCAGGGTCAGCACGCCCAGCACCAGCGAGGCGATCGCCATCCCGTTCACCCGCCGCGGCGGCATCGGCATCGGCATCGGGGCGAAGACCGGTGGCGGCGCCGGTGCGGCGACGGCGAAGGGGACCACCATCGGTCCGGCCGGCAGGTCCGCGAGCAGCTGCCCCAGCTCGCCGTACGTCCGGGCCCGGTGCACCGCGTCGAAGCGCTGCTCGTACTCCTCGCGGGAGAGCCGGCCTTCGGCGTAGCCGGCCTTGAGGACGTCCACCGCCCGGTCGCGGTCGGTGTGCGAGGCGCGCATCGCGGACTGCGGACCCTGCAGGGGCGCCGGTGTGGGCCGCCAGGGCTGCCCGTACGCCTGCTGCGGGTGCACGGGGTGGTGCTGTCCCCACGGTTGTTCGGCCATCCGGCCACCTCCCAGGCCCGGCGCGGTACGCGCCCAGTCCAGCACGTCCAGCGCGTCCAGCACGTCACAACGCCCCGCGTGTCCGGCACGCCCAGGACGACGGGACGACGGGACGCCAGACGACGGGACGTCCAGGATGGAGGACGAACGGGCGGACGCAATGGTTGCCGGGCCTCGCTGCCCGGCCGGCAGGTGTGATCCGGCCGGCAGGTGTGATGAGGTGGCGGGCATGACCGACTTCGAGACGATCACGGTTGCCGCCCCGCTGTGCGGATATCCGGGGGTGGCCTTCGGCGGCTATGTGGCCGGGGTGCTGGCCGGGCGGTCGGCCGCCGCATCCGTGCGGGTGGACTTCCGGCGGCCGGTTCCCACCGGCACGCCGGTCCGGCTCTCCCCTCGCGCCGACGGGGGCGCCGAACTGACCGGCGGCGAGGAGCTGCTGGCCGCCGCGAGTCCGGCCGAGCCGGCCGTCGACGTCCCCGAGCCCCCTTCCTGGGACCAGGCCTCGGCAGCCGCCGAGGCCTACCGGGCTGCGCCGCCGGACGGGCTGGTCGACTGCTTCGGCTGCGGGCTGCACCGCACCCCGGCGAGCGGTCTGCGGCTGCACTGCGGCCGGGTGCCCGGCCGTGACCTGGTCGCCGCCGCCTGGACCCCGGCGCCGGACCTCGCCGGCGCGGACGGACTGCTGCCGCCCGAGCTGGTGTGGGGCGCGCTGGACTGCCCGGGCAATGCGGCGGGCCGCCTCCTCGACGACCGCCGGGCCGGTGCCGTCACCGCCTCGCTGACCGCGCGGCTGCTGCGGCCGGTGCCGGTGGGCGAGGGGCTCGTCTCGTACTCCTGGCTGCTCGGCTCCGAAGGGCGCAAGTACCGCGCCGGCACGGCCCTGGCCACGGCCGCCGGCGACCTCTGCGCGCTGGCCGAGGCGCTCTGGGTCCAGCCCCGGGCCTGAGGAGCCTCCGGCGGCTCTACGAGTACGCGGGCGGCGGCGGTCCGAAACCGCCGGCCCCGGCCTGCTCACCGGCGCCGCCCCCGGCGGCCGGCCCCTGGGCGCCCTCGGCGGCTTCGGGCTCGTCCTCCCCCGCCAGCTCCCGGGCCATCAGCGTGGCCCCGGCCACCGCGCCCGGCATCAGGAACACCGCCACCAGCGGCACCAGGAAAGCCAGCACCAGCGGCACGCCGAACCCGAGCGCCATCATCCGCCGTGCCCGCAGCATGCCGAGCCGCTCGCGCAGTTCCACGCGGCGCCGCTGCAGCGCGACGGCGGTGAGCTCCTCGGTGAGGAAGTAGCCGGAGACGCAGAAGCCGATCACCGGGATCACGGTCTGCCCGATCACCGGGACGAAGCCGAGCGCGAAGAGCAGGATCCCGTAGCAGAGCACACGGACGAGCACCCGCACGCTGTCCCGGGCGGAGATCCACAGCTCCCGTCCCAGGGAGAGCCCGGACTCGGGGACCTCACCGCCCTCGCCGCGGTCGACCTGCTCCGAGAGGGACTCGTAGAAGGGCTGGCCGATGAGCAGGGTCACGGCGGTGAAGGTGATCACCGCGAGGAACAGCCCGAGGCAGAAGACCAGGGCGGTCAGGAAGCCGCGGAACAGTCCGGGCCAGGGCGAGGACCAGTCGTCGGCGAACGGCGTGGCCCAGGCCGTCAGGTCGTCGGCGCCGTAACCGAGCCCGATCAGCGCGCCGGCGTACAGCACCAGCGACACGAGCCCCGGCAGCAGTCCGAAGCCCAGCCACCGGCCGTGGCGGAACACCCAACGCTGTCCGGCCAACAGATGGCCGAATCCCCCCGCAAGATCACGCATGGGCCCAGCTTAGAACGGCGCACGGCAAAGGCCGCACCCCGGTGTCGGGGTGCGGCCTCCGCCAGGCGCGAGCGGCCGGATCAGACGGCGAGCTCGACCGTGATGTTGCCGCGGGTGGCCTTGGAGTACGGGCAGACCTCGTGGGCCTTCGCGATCAGGTCCTTGGCGGTGGCGGCGTCCACGTTCGGGATCACGGCGGAGATCTTGACGATGATGCCGAAGCCCTCGTCGTTCTTGCCGATGCCGACCTCGGCGGTGACCGTGGAGCCGGAGATGTCGGCGTTCTCGTTGCGGGCGACGACACCGAGCGCGCCCTGGAAGCAGGCGCTGTAACCGGCGGCGAACAGCTGCTCCGGGTTGGTGCCGGCGCCGCTGCCACCGAGCTCCTTCGGCGGGTTCACGACCACGTCGAGCTGGCCGTCGTTGGTGGCCACACGGCCGTCGCGGCCGTTCTCGGCGGTGGCGACAGCGGTGTAGACGACGTCGGACTGCTGGATGGACATGTAAGAAGATCCTCCTGGTAATCGCCGCGACTCGCGCCCACGGTCACGACGGTGTGCAGTGAGCCTAACGGGTGAAGGAAACGATCATCTTTCCGGTGTTCTCGCCGCGGAGCATGCCGAGGAAGGCCCCGGTCGCGTTCTCGACGCCCTCGACGACCGTTTCGTCGGCCACGAGCTGCCCGGAGCGCAGCCAGCCGGCCACGTCCTGGACGAACTGCTGCTGGAGTCCGGCGTGGTCGTTGACGAGGATGCCCTGCAGGCGCAGCCGCTTGCCGATGACCTGGATCAGGTTGCGCGGGCCGGGGGCGGCCTCGGTGTCGTTGTAGTGGGCGATCGCGCCGCACAGGGTGGCCCGGCCGCCCACCTTCATCGAGGAGATCGCGGCCTCCAGGTGGTCGCCGCCGACATTGTCGAAGTAGACGTCGATGCCCTCGGGAGCGGCGCCCTTGAGCTGCTCGCCGACGGGGCCGTTCTTGTAGTTGAAGGCGGCGTCGAAACCGTACTTCTCCGTGAGGAGCGTCACCTTCTCGTCCGAGCCGGCCGAGCCGATCACGCGGGAGGCGCCCTTGATCTTCGCGAACTGGCCGACGAGGCCGCCGACGGCACCGGCCGCGCCGGAGACGAAGACGGAGTCGCCCTCCTTGAAGGAGGCGACCTCGAAGAGGCCGGCGTAGGCGGTCAGGCCCGGCATGCCGAGGACGCCGAGGTAGGCGGAGAGCGGGGCGAGCGAGGCGTCGACCTTGGTGGCGTGCTTGGCCTCCACGTCGGCGTACTCGCGCCAGCCGAGGCCGTGCAGCACGTGGTCGCCGACCTCGAAGCCCTCGGCCGCGGAGGCCACGATCTCGCCGACGGCGCCGCCGTCCATGGGCCGGTCCAGCTGGAAGGGGGGAATGTACGACTTCACGTCGTTCATCCGGCCGCGCATGTAGGGATCCACGGACATGTGGAGGTTGCGTACGAGGATCCGGCCGGGGGCGGGGGCGGTGACCGGCGCCTCGCGCAGGGCGAAGTCCTCGGCGACGGGCCAGCCCTGCGGACGGCGGACGAGGTGCCATTCGCGGCTGACGGCGGGGATCTCGGACATGGGGGCTCCCGGATGCATCGAAGATTACTTCAGAACGTGAAACAACCATGCTCCTGGATATTTCATGTTGTCAAGTAAATGGGTAGGCTGGTTCCCATGCCCAGTCGTCATGTGGATCCCTTGACCCTTGAGGTCGTCGAGCTCATCGGCGACGTCGTGGCCCGCTACCACCAGGAGTACGAGCACGCGGCGGCCAGCCACCAGCTCACGGGTGCCCAGGCCAGGGTGCTGAACCTGCTCTCCCTGGAGCCGATGGCCATGCGCCGCATCGCACAGAAGCTGAAGTGCGAGCCCTCCAACATCACCGGCATCGTGGACCGGCTGGAGACCCGCGGCCTGGTCGAGCGCAGGCCGGACCCCGTTGACCGCCGGGTCAAGCTGGCCGCCCCGACCGAGGAGGGCCTCCAGACGGCGGACCGCCTGCGCGAGTCGCTGGACTTCGCACGGGAGCCGCTGGCCGGGCTCTCGGCGCAGGAGCGCACCGTCCTGCGGGACCTGCTCCGGCGCATGCTGGGCTGAGCCGGGGCCCGGCAGCAGCGGAACCAGCGAAGAAGCAGCAGACGGAATCAGCAGAAGAAGATGAACCAGCAGCCGGTCTTCGTCGGCTTCGGCGTCGGACTCGGCGCCGGATTCGGCGGCGGATTCGCCGTCCCCGAGCCGGTGGGCGTGGGCTGACCCGACTGACCCGGCTTTACGGACGGCCCCGCCCCGGAGGCACTGGCCGACGGCACCGCCTTCCCCGAAGCGGAGGGCGACACCCCGGGCCCCGGCTGCGCCGTCCCGGCGGCGGACACCTCGGCCCCGGCGGACTGCGTGGCCCCCGCAGTGGCCTTCGCGGCTCCCGCGGATTTCACCGGCTTCAGCGCCGACGGCGCGGCGGGAGCCCCCGTGCGGCTCGGCAGCGGCGCCGGCTCCTGCGGCCCGTTCCCGTCGGTCAGCACCACCTGCGCCGCCCGGTCGGTGCGCTCGCCCTCGGTCACGATCCGGGCCAGCACCACCGAGCCGCCGACCGCGAGCACCAGTCCGGCCCCGATCAGCACGGCGGTCCGCCGACGCCGGCGGTGCGTGGCGCGGCGCCGCGAACCGGCGCGGCCCTGGTGCCTCCCGGACAGCACGACGAGCGAGTCCGCGAACGGGTCCTCGAACCCCCCGCGGGCGGGGCCGGGTACGGACGGGGGCGGGAAGCCGGACGCGTCGGGCACGCCCGGCACGCTCGCGGCAACGGGTGCGGCGGGCGGCAGGTACTCGGCCGGGGTCCCGCATCCGGCACACGCCAGTGCGCCGTTGAGGTGCCTTCGGCAGGCGTGGCAGTAGTCCATGGCGTGCTGCACGCTACGCGGTTCCCTGCAACATCCGTATCGCGGGTTCGTAAAGGTCCTGTGTGGAATCGTGGGTCCCATGACCCCACCCGCGCCCCTCGGACCGTTCGGACGGGCCTCGTTCCAACTGGTCCTCCTGCGCCGGATGGCGGACTTCCAGCCGGAGCTCGCCGACGAGGCCCGGCGGCGGCTCGGAGCCTCCCTCGCAGAGCAGCGGGAGGCGAACAAGCGCTGGCAGGCGATGGTCCGCTCACCGCGTTCGCGCGGGGCCCTGGCCCTCTACCGCTCGGTGCTCGGGCCGCCGGAGTCGGCCTGCGCCCGGACGATCGGCGACCTGGAGTGCGAGGCCCTGCTGTGGCCGCTGCCGCTCTGGCCGGACCTGCGCTTCGAGGTGCTGGCCGCGCCGGACGGGGCGGTGTGGAACGAGTGGCTCGTACGGGCGCCGGGTGCGCGGGGGCCCGTCCTGCGGTCACCGGAGGATCTGACGCCCTGGTCCGCCACGGTGGACGAGGTCGCTGCGGCCTTCGCCCCGGTGCGCCCGATGGAGGGCACGGCGCCGACGCGGTGGCGGCTGGCGTTCACCGCGCAGGGGCGGCCGTACGTGGCGGAGTTCACGTACGGCCTGCTCCAGCGGGTCTCGGCGGGTGGCGGCCCGTAGGCAACGGGCGGCCACAGCCCGGGCATGACCGAGGGACACCCGCTAGGAGGCGAGGAAGGTCCGTACGCCGGCCGAGGTGGCGTCGTCCCCCAGCAGGTCGTTGTGCTTCAGGCAGCCTACGGGGGTGTTGGTGGCGCCGGTCAGCGGGACGCTGGCGTCCGGATTGACGACCTCGTCGCAGTTCGACCAGAACGTCGCGTACTGCACCGTCCCCGGGGTCTCGTCCCCGGAGTTCAGGTTGCCCACCACGTAGGAGCCGGGGGTCATGTCCCGGCACGCCTGGTCCCACAGGGCGCAGGCTCACGCCGTGGAGGTGCCGTGGTTGGGGCCGGCCAGCGAGACCCAGTGGGCCACGCTCGCGGTCCCGCCGCCGAACTTCAGGTACCAGCGGCCGACGAGGGAGCCGAAGGAGTGCCAGACGAGGTCGACCCGGTCGGCGCCGGTCTGCCGGCGGACCTGGTCGACGTACGCGCCGAGCTGACCGGCCAGGACCTCGTTGACCGACTGGTGGGTGTCGTAACCCCACGAGAAGAGCTCCGAGTCGGCGTAGCCGGCGGCGCGCAGGTCCTCGCGCAGGGCTCCCCAGACCCCGGGATCGGCGTTGTAGCCGTGGATGAGGACGACCGGGCGGTGCGCGGACGGCTCCTGCCCGGCGGCGGGCTGCGCCTGTCCGGCGGCGGGCTGCGCCTGTCCGGCGGCCCGTGCCGGGAGGGGGGCGAGAAGGGCCAGGCAGAGCGTCAGGAGGGCCAGGGATTTCTGGCGGGGCGTCAGCATCGGGACCCCTTTACCTTGTTACGCGTGAGTAGCGCGGGCGGTGCGCGCATGGTGGTGCCTGTCGGTACAGAAATCCACCCCCGTGCAGCACCCCTCGCCGCGCGCGACCCACCCGGCCGGAGCAGCCCAGCAGGCGGTATGACCCATTCGCCCGAGAAGATATGAAATGCAGCCGGCATTCGCCGGTCTTCTTGCGTCAGCGCTCTCGGGAGGATCTGCCGTGACCGTCAGTCTTGAGCAGTTGCGCCGCTGCCACGTCGCCGTCGACCTGGGAGCCGCCAGGACCCGCGTGTACGTGAAGGGCGCCGGACTGGTCGTCGACGAGCCCAGCGTGGCCGCCGTGAACACCCGGACCGGTGCACTCATCGCCGTCGGCACCTTCGCCGAGCGGATGACGGGCCGCACACCCGACTACATCCGGGTCGTCCGCCCCGTCTCCGGCGGCACCGTCGTGGACATCGAGATGGCCCAGCGGATGCTGCGCCACCTGCTCGGCGAGAAGCTGCGCCGCGCCCTGCGCCGCAAGCCCCGGCTGCGGGCCGCCGCCTGCACCCCGCACGACGCCGACCCGCTCGCCCAGCGGGCCGCCGTAGAGACGCTGGTCGGGCTCGGCGCCCGCCGCGTCGAACTGGTCGACACCCTGATCGCGGCGGCCGTCGGCTGCGGCCTGCCCGTGGAGCAGCCGACCGCGACGATGATCATGGTGTGCGGAGCCGCCGCCACCCAGGTCGCCGTCCTCTCCCTCGGCTCCATCGTCACCGCCGAGCGGATCCCCGTCGGAGGCGAGGCCATCGACCACGCCGTCGTCCAGCACCTGCGCCACGCGCACGAACTGATGCTGCCCAGCCAGGCCGTGCGCCCGCTCCAGCTGGCCCTGCACGGCAACGGCATCACTCCCGAAGGCCCCGCCTCCACCCTGATCCACGGCCGCGACGTGGCCACCGGCCTGGCCCGTTCGGTCCACGTGGACACCGCCGCCGTACGGGACGCCATCCACACACCGCTGACCGCCGTCCTCGACGGCATCGGCAAGGTGTTGCGGGACTGCCCGCCGGACCTGGTCGCCGACCTGACGGACCGGGGCATCATGATGGTGGGAGGCAGCGCCCTGCTGCCCGGCCTGGACCAGATGCTGCGCGATGCCACCGGCATGCCCGTCGCCATCGCGGAACGGCCGGACGTGTGCGCCGTGCTGGGTCTCGGCGCGATGCTCGAAGGGAAGATCGCCCCGATGGTCCTCAACCCGCTGGCCGAATGACCCCGACCCCCGCGGGCCGGGAGCCCGACGGGCGGGCCAGCCTGCCCGTCCTGCTGGAGGCGGTGCTCAGCGTCGGCTCCGAACTGGAGCTGCAGCCCACCCTCCAGCACATCGTGGACTCGGCGACCGAGCTGTGCGCGGCCCGGTACGGAGCGCTCGGGGTAGTCGACCCCGAGCGCGTCCGGCTGACCGGGCTCTACACCGCGGGGATGACCGAGGCCGAACGCGCCGCCGTCCCGCGGCTGCCCGACGGACGGTCCGGCCTGCTCGGTGCCCTCATCAGCGATCCGCGGCCGCTGATGCTGGAAGACCTGTCGAAGGACCCCCGCGCGGAGGGACTGCCGCCCGGCCATCCCCCGATGCGCAGCTTCCTCGGGGTGCCGATCCGGGTGCACACCGAGGTGTTCGGCAATCTCCACCTCGCCGAGAAGGAGGGCGGCGGGCCCTTCACCGACCAGGACCTGGCCCTGCTGCGCGTCCTCGCCTCGCAGGCCGGCATAGCGATCGGCAACGCCCGGCTGTACGAGACGGCTCGCCGCCGGGAGCGCTGGATCGAGGGCGCTGCCGCGGTCACCACCACCCTGCTGGCCGGCCGTCCGGCGGCGGACGCGCTGATGTGCGTGGCCGAACGGGCCCGGCTGCTGGCGGACGCCGCGGCAGGCGTGGTGCTCCAACCGACGCCGGAGGGCGGCATGGAGATCGTGGCCGCCTCCACGCACGGGGACCCGGGGGACCTGGTGGGCACCTCGATCGCCCCCGGCTCGGCCGTCCTCGACCAACTCCTCGGCGGCGAGCCGGTCTTCATAGAGGACTCTGCGACGGACCCGCGGATGACCACCCATGTACGGGAACGCTTCGGCCCGAGCATGATGCTGCCCCTCCAGAGCGGCGGCCAGCTGATCGGCACGCTCGCCCTGCCGCGCCCCCGCGGCGGACGCCCGTACGACGCGGTGGACCGGCTGCTCGCCTCGCAGTTCGCCTCCCAGGCCGCACTGGCCCTCGTCCTCGCCGACGCGCAGCACGACCGGGAACAGCTCGCGGTCTACGAGGACCGCGACCGGATCGCCCGGGACCTGCACGACCTGGTGGTCCAGCGGCTGTTCGCGACGGAGATGATGCTGGAGAGCACGAAGAAGCGGGCCGCCTCCGCGCCGGCCGGGGACACGGTGGGCGAGGACCTCGCCCGGGCGGTGGACGAACTCGACTCCACCATCCAAGAGGTCCGCACCGCCATCTTCGCCCTCCAACAGCCGCCGTCCGACGCCCCGACGACCTTCCGCGGCCGCGTCCTGCGGGAGACGGCCGGTGCGGCGGTCCTGCTGGGATTCCAGCCGTCGGTGCACTTCACGGGCGCGGTGGACGCCCTGCTCCCGGAGCCGGTGGCGGGCGACCTCCTCGCCGCGCTGCGCGCCGCCCTGGCCGCGGCCCACCGGCGCAGCGAGGTCACCTCGATCGAGGTGTCGGTGGAGGCGACCCCCGCCCGGGTCCGCCTGACGGTGACGGACGACGGCCGCACGAAGTCGGGCACCCGCGGTACGACGAGGACGTGGGAATCGGCGCTTCAGAGCTAGGGCCGGCCGTGCCGGTTGGCGGCCCGCAGGGCGATGCGGGTGCTGGACTGGGCCACGCCGGCGTCCCGTTTCAGCCTGCGCAGCAGCGCGTCGAGGGCAGCGGGGTCGGCGGCCCGGGCCCGCACCAGGTAGTCGTACTCCCCGGTCACGTGCACCACCTCGGTGATGCCCGGAAGCCCGGCGACCCGCTGTTCGAACTCCTCGTTCGTGGTGTCCTGGCGCAGGGTGAGGTCGATGAAGACCACCAGTCCCCCGCGGGTGTCGGCGGCGGGATCGACGATGACGGTGAAGGCGCGGATGACCCCGTCCCGCCTCATCCGCCGGACCCGGTCGGCGGTGGCGTTGGCGCTGAGGCCGACGCGGGCCCCCAGGTCCCGGTACGAGATCCGCGCATCCTGCTGGAGGATGCCGAGGATTTCCCTGTCGAGGCCGTCCATACCGCGATTCTCGCAGTCGGGGCCGATAAGCGCCGCCCTCCCGGTGGCCCGGTACCGCACGCTCCCCGGCATGAGCGAACTTCTCTCCCCCGCCCTGTCGGGCGCGGTGGCCGGGCTGGGCGTGGCGATGCCGATGGGCGCGATGAGCGTGCTGCTGCTCCAGGAGGCGATGCGGCACCGCCGCACGGCGGTGGCCGCGGCGGCCGGCGTCGCCGCCGTCGACTTCGGCTACGCCGCCCTGGCGACGGCGCTGGGCCCCTGGGTCGCGGCGCACGTCGCCCCGGTCGAAGCCTGGATCCGCCTGACGGCTGCGGCCGTCCTCCTCGCCCTGGCGGTCCGCGGCCTGTCCTCCGCCGGCCCCTCGCCCCTCCGTCCCGCGGACCGGAGCCACGACCCGTCGCCCCCGCGGACGTCCGACACACGGAGCCCGGGTCCCGCCCCAGAGCCGCCGGCCCAGGCGCCCGCGGCCGCCGCGGCATCCGGGCGGGCTGCCGCCCCCGAGGCCCCGGCGGCGTCGGAGGCGCGGGGCCCGGGGCGGAGCTCCGGCTTCGGGAAGGGGTGCGGTGCGGAGAGGCCCTCCGCAGGGCCCGCCTTCACCGCACCGGCACCGCCACCGGCCCCACGGCCGGGCAAGGCCTTCGCCACGTACGCGGCCCTCACCGCCGTGAACCCCACCACCGCCCTCTACTTCGCCGCCCTCACCACCGCCCAGGCCGCCACGCTCCAGACCCCGTCCGCCGCCACCGCCTTCGTCGCGGGCGTGGCCGCCGCGTCCCTCATCTGGCAGCAGGCCCTCGTCGCCCTCGGCTCCGTCGCCGGCCGCAGGATCCCCGCCGCCGCGCAGGCCTGGACCTTCCGCCTCGGCTACGGCCTGGTCATCGCCTACGCGGTGAAGATCGCCTTCCCGCTGCCCTGGCAGTAGCGGCTCTCCTGGCAGGAGCGGCCATGGCCGGGAGGCGCCGGGACCAGGCTCCGATCGCCCCCCGGGTCCGGTCGTCGTCCACCGGGCACCCCTAGGGTGGCCTCGTGACGACGACCCGCCTCTCGGCCCGCGCGGCCATCGCCTCCGTGACCGACCCCGGCAGCTTCGCCGAACTCACCGTCCCCCGGACGGAATCCGGTCCCGACGGCCCCCTCGACTGGTCCGGCTACGACGACGTCCGCGCCCGCGCCGCCGAGCGGACCGGCGAGCAGGAGTCCGTCGTCGCCGGCACCGCCCTGCTCGGCGGGCGGCAAGCCGTCGTGATCTCCTTCGAGTTCGGCTTCCTCGGCGGGTCCCTCGGCGAGCGCACCGGAGACCGGCTCGAAGCCGCGTACGGGCACGCCCGCGTGCACCGCCTCCCCCTGGTGTCGCTGATCGCCACCGGCGGCTCCCGCATGCAGGAGGGCATGCTCGCGCTGACCCAGCTCCAGCGCGTCGCCCGCCAGTCCGTGCTGAACCGGGCAGCCGGACTCCCGCAGATCGCCGTGCTCCGCGATCCGACCACCGGTGGCGGCTGGGCCACCCTCGGCGCCGGCGCGGACGTGGTGCTCGCGCTGCCCGGGGCCCAGGTCGGCTTCGCCGGGTCCCGGGTCCGGCCGGCCGGCGCGGACCCGGCGGCGTACACCGCGGAAGGGCAGTACACCGCCGGGCACGTGGACGCCGTGGTCCCCGCGGCCGAGCTGCCCGCCACCCTGGCCGACTGGCTCGGCGTCCTGGCCGCGCCCCGTTCCGCCGAACCCGTCGAGCCCCCGGCGGCGCTGGCCGACGCCGCTCCCCCGGCCACCGGCTGGGACGCCGTACGGCAGGCCCGCCATCCGGACCGCCCGCGCGCCGAGGCCTACCTGGACGCGTACTTCGCACTGCGCCTGCCACTCTCCGGAGACCGGGCGGGCGGCACGGACCCCGGCATGCTGTGCGGATTCGGGCTGCGGGAGGGCCGGGCCGTGGCGTACGCGGCCCAGTGCGGCACCGCGACCCGCCCGGCCGGATACCGTACGGCCGCCCGCGTCATCCGCCTCGCGGACCGGCTTGGGATCCCGGTGCTCACCCTGGTGGACACCCCCGGTGCGGCCAACGACGCGGCGGCGGAGCGCGCGGGCGCCGGCGCGGCCATCGCCGACACCTTCGCGGCGGTCGCGGCGGCCTCCGTCCCAGTGACCACCCTGCTCATCGGCGAGGGCGGCTCGGGCGGAGCCCTGGCCCTGGCCGCGCCGGGCAACACCTGGGTCACCCCGGACAGCTACTTCTCGGTCATCGCCCCCGAACTGGCGGCGGCGATCCTTAAGCGCCCCGCCTCCGAGGCCCCCGCGACGGCGGACCAACTCCGGATCCGCCCGCAGGACCTGGTGGCCCTGGGCGTGGCCCGGGGCATCGTCCAGCCCGGCGGCGCTCCCGGCCCCGGCCGGCGGTGAAACCGGGGCCCGCGATGTCACGTACCGCTCACCACATCCGCTCGCGCCGCGCCGCCGACGCCCCCGCCGACGTGCCCCTCACCGTGCTCGTACGCGATCTGCGGTTCAGTGCCCGCTGCCGCGCCGAGGCGGGAAGGGCGGGCCGCCGGCCCCGTCCGCGCGCGTTGCGTCGCCTCGCCGAGATCCGCAGCCGGCCGCGTCGTGCGAGCGACCCCTCGGTGGCCCGCTGGGCCGCCGAGGAGCAGCGCCGCGCCCGGCAGCGGCTGCGCGCGCGGGCCCGTGCGGCGCTCCGGCTCGTGGACGCCGGGCGCGGCATGCCCCTGGACCTGGTCGCGGCCGCGGACGTGGACATCCCACCCGCACGCCACCGCCGCGCGGCGCTCTGGCTCGCCTGACCGGCAGCGCCGCGGCCCGTCGCGGACGGGGCCCGGGTCGAACGCGGGGCAGGCGGCGTCCGTCAGGCCTGGGGCGACCTCGCGTCGTACCGGGCGAACCCGCGCCAGCGTGCGGCCAGCAGGGCCAGGACGAGGACGCATCCGAGCCCGCCGCCCGTGATCGCCACGGCCGGCGAGGTCAGATCGGCGGCGGTCCCGGCAAGGAAGTCGCCGAGCCGGGGTCCGCCCGCGACGACCACGATGAAGACGCCCTGGAGGCGGCCGCGCATCTCGTCCGGGGTGGCGGCCTGCATCATCGTCGACCGGAACACCATGGAGATGGTGTCGGCGCACCCGGCGGCGGCCAGGAAGAACAGCCCGAGCCACAGGTTCCGCGTGAGCCCGAAGACCGCGATGGCCAGCCCCCACGCGGCCACCGAGAGCAGGATCGCCAGCCCGTGCCGGCGGATCCGACCCTGCCAGCCGGAGAACAGCCCGCCCAGCAGCGCCCCCACGGCGGGCGCGGCCACCAGCAGGCCGACGGTCTTGGCGTCACCGCCGTACCAGAGCACGGCGATCGCCGGGAACAGCGCCTTCGGCTGGGCCAGCACCATGGCGGCCATGTCGGAGAAGAAGGTCATCCGGATGTTGGGCCGCGTCCCGAGGAAGCGGAGCCCGTCCAGCACCGAGGCCCGGCCCCGCTTGCCGTCCGCCCGATCGGGCAGCATGGCCGGCAGCCGCCACATGGCGTAGAGGGCGGCGCAGAAGGTGACCGCGTCGATCAGGTAGGCGGACTGATAGCCCCACCAGCCGACGGCGAGCCCGCCGAACACCGGGCCGATCATCGTCCCGGACGTCATGGTGACCGAGTTCAGGGCGTTGGCGGCGGGCAGCTGTTCGGCGGGCAGCAGCCGGGGGATCATCGCGGACCGGGCGGGCCCGTTGAGGGCGCCGCAGACCGCCTGGAGCGCGACGACCGCGTACAGCAGCCAGACCCGGTGGAAGTCGAGCAGGGCGGCCGCGGCCAGGATGATCGACAGGGCCGTCAGGCCGAGGGAGCTGTAGAGGCCCAGCTTGCGCCGGTCCACGGTGTCGGCGATGGCTCCGCCGTAGAGCCCGAAGGCGACGAGCGGGACGAGCGAGAAGAGTCCGACCAGCCCGACGGAGAAGCTGGAGCCGGTGATGTCGTAGACCTGGAGCGAGATGGCGAGGGCGGTCATCGCCTGGCCCATCCAGGAGATGGTGCCGCCGATCCACAGCCGCCGGTAGTCGGGGGAGGTGCGCAGCGGGGTCAGGTCGGCGAATATCCGCCGCGGGGGCCGGGTGGGGGTGCTCGTACCAGTCACAGCGGATGATAACCGGCGGCCGGGCGGCGGCCCGGGCAGCGATCGCCGTGTTCACGCACCCGCAACAGTCGCCCCACCCGGCTTCGGGCGTCCCGCGGCGGGCTGCGCCCTGCCGCTAACTCGCCATAGTCCCAAGACAATTGACCGAATCGGCGTGCGCTGCTCCCCCGTTGCTCGGCTCATGATGAAAAGACTCGTATGTCCAGGGAGGCGTAGTGATCGAACCTGGCAACAGCACCACGAGCACCGGCAACGCGGACAACGGCGTCCCCGCTGCGCTGACCGTCGGGGTCGAGGAGGAGTACCTCCTCGTCGACGCCCGTACTTTCCGGGTGGCCCCCGCCGCCCCGCTCGTCCTCGACACCGCCGCGGGCCTGCCGCACGAGGTGCACCCCGAGGGCACCCGCTACCAGGTGGAGATCTCCACCCCGGTCGCCGATTCGGCGACGATGCTGCGCGAGGAGCTCGTGACGCTGCGACGCACCCTCGCCCGGGCGGCCCGCGCCCACGGCTGCCGGCTGCTGGCCGCGCCCTCGCCGGTCCTGACCGTCGAACAGCCGCTGCACCTGACCGACGACGAGCCGCGCCAGCGCGAGCAGCACCGCCGCTTCGGCGCGCTCACCGACACCCTGGTGAGCTGCGGGCGCCACATCCACATCGGCACCCTCGACGTGGACACGGCGGTGGCGGTGTCCAACCGGGTCAGGCCGTGGCTGCCCACGCTGATCGCGCTGGCGGCGAACTCGCCGTTCTGGGGCGGCCGTGACACGGGGCACGCCAGCTGGCGGGCGATGGCCTGGTCGGGCTGGCCGTCGGCGGGGCTGCCCCCGCACTTCACGTCCACGGCTCATTTCCGCCGCTCCGTGCAGACCCTGCTGGGCTCGGGGGCCGCCCTGGACACCAAGATGGTCTATTGGGACCTCCGCCCTTCCGGGCACTGGCCCACCCTCGAAATGCGGGCGCCGGACATGTCGGCGGACATCGACACGGCCGTCCTCCAGGCCGAACTGGTCCGGGCCCTGGTGGCCACCGTTCTGCGTGACATCGCGGAGGGCCGCCCGGAACCGGTGCTGCGGGAGGACGTCCTGCGCCTGGCCCGCTGGCGGGCGGCCCACGACGGCCTGGAGGGCTTCGGCCTGGACCCGTACACGGGCGCGGAACTCCCGGCGGCCGACCTGGCGGAGGCCCTGCTGGACCTGGTGGCCCCGGAACTGGCGGCGGCGGGCGAACTCGACCACGCGGCCAAGACCCTGGGCGGCCTCCTCCGCGACGGCTCGGGTGCCCACCGCCAACGCGCGGCCTTCGCCCGCCGCCAGGACCTGCTGGACGTACTGCGCCACATGGCGGACGAAACGGAGGACTTCTAGCCCTCCGTCGGCCCTGCATCCCGGAGGGCGCCGCAGCCGCAGGCGAGAACGAATCTTCGCCTGCGGCTCACATCGGGGCGGGTGGCTCTTGCATCCAGGCCGGGACGTCCTGGCCGGTGACCGACCGGAACCGATCGGCCACTCCGGCGGGGTCGCCGGCATGGGCGCGACGCAGATGGCCGACGATCACACGGATGATTCCGCGGCTGTCCTCCGGAAGCTGTTGCGCAGTGAGGTAAGCGTGGGCCAAGGGGGCGATCGACTCGCCGAACCGGCCTTCCCCGATCAGCACGCGCCCATACGCGGTCAGCATGTCGGCGTACGGGGGAAGGTGGGCAGGGTCGACACCGGCCAGCTGCTGGTAGAGGCCCGCCGCCTGTGCGGCAGGATGCACCGCCTCGGCCCATCGCTCCAGCTGCGTCAGGAGGTTCACGTGGTTGCCCAGCGACACCGCAAGGATCGGCAGGTACTGCTCCGGCCGGGCCTCGGCCACTTCCCGGTACAGAGAGACCGCCTCCTGGGAGAACGGCACGGACTCGTCCAGCTGACCCTGTTCCCTCAACCACACGGCGTGATTGTTCGCCGACGTGGCCAGTTTCGACAGGTGGAGCTCTCGGTCGACCGCGACGAGCTGTCGCCACAGGACGTGCGTCTCGCGTGAGACGGCCACCGCCTCGTCCGTTCTGCGGAGCCTGGCCAGCAGCAGGGCGTGGTTGGTGGATACCTGGGCCAGCTGCGGCAGGAAGGCGCCCCGGTTGACCTCGGCCAGCTCCTGGTACAGCTCGACCGCCTCGCGCGAGAGCGGTAGGGCGTCGTCACTTCGGCCCAGCTCCTCCAGGAGCAGCGCGTAGTTGTTGATCGAGCCGGCCAGGGCCGGCAGGTGGGCGTCCCGGTTGCCCGTCACCAGTTCCCGATGCAGATCGATCGATTCCTCCGAGACGACCCCGGCCTCCTGCCGGCGTCCCAGCTCCTGCAGGATGCTCGCGTGGTTGGTCAACGTCCCGGCCAACTGCGCAAGATGCCCTTGGCGGTTGACTGCCACCAGCTGGCGCTTCAGGTCGAGGGTCTCCTGCGAGATCGCCATTGCCTCGTCCCATCGACCGAGCTGCCCCAACAGCGCGCCGTGGTTGTGCAAGGTGGCGGCGAGATCCGGTAGATGGGCACCTCGGTTGACCGCCGCCAACCGGCGCCGGACCGCGACCGCACGTTCGGAGACAGGCACGGCCTCGTCCCGTCTGCCCACCGCCGACAGCCACAGAGCGTGGTTGTTCAAGGAGTGGCCGAGGCTTTCCGCATGGGCGTCCCAGTCACCTGCGGCCAGTTCCGCGTGCAGGACGAGCGTCTTCTCGGACAGCGCCGCTGCTTCCCGCCACCACCCGACGTCGGCCAGCCGGTTCGCGTGGTTGCCCATCGTCCTCGCCAGATCGGACGCATAGGCCCCCGGCGAGTCCCGGACGAGCTCCACCCACAGTTCCCCCGCCTCCTGCGACACCCGTGCCGCTTCGCCCCTCCGTCCCGCCTCGGCCAACAGGTTCGCGTGGTTTCCCAACGATGCCGCCAGCTCCGGCCGATAGGCCTGGGGGTCACTTTCGGCAAGATCCCGCCACAGCTCCAACGCCTGGTGACTGGCGTGCAGGGCATCCAGGCCGAGCCCTGCGTTACGCAAGCGGACCGACAGTGCGGTGTGGATGAGGGCGCGCTGCGCGGGGGAGGTCGCGCCGGCCAAGCCGTGTTCGGCCAGCCTGGAAGCCAGGACCGCGATACCCACGTCCAGATCGACGTGCCGGTGCGCAGGCACCAAGGCGTCGATTCTTCTCAGCAACTCTACGTCGATGCCCTCAAGACGGACCAATGCGGCCAACGTGGCGCCGGTCGCCTGCAGCGCCAACCCGGGGTGGGCGGTGAGCAGCGGGAACAGCTGCTCCTGGGCAAGGTGCGGCCACCGGCCGGCCGCTTCCACCAAGGTGGTCAGTGCGGGTCCGGCCCATACTGGCACCCCGGGCTCAGCCGCGTCACGGCCGGGTTCGGGTGAGAGAAGGCGGGCGGGCGCGCCGTCCGCCCACGGGTCGGCCGGGAACTCGTAGTCGTGGCCGGGGGTGAGGAGCGCGACGAAGTCCTCGCCCAGTCGATCCGGGTACAGCGGCTCCAGTACGGTCGTCGCCTGCCGCCCCGGTCCGCCCACGACGCCTCCGGCGGGCGGGTAGCACACCGCATGATCTTTGAGGAGTTGCCCGGCGGCTTCTCTGGATTCCACATCGGCCCGGCCCAGGGCGCTGTTGGCGTCGACGTAACCGAGCGGGCCGGTGACCGTGGCGAGGTACACCAGCTGTCCCATCGCGTCCGGGGCGGTGGCCAGGGGCTTCTCCCTGATGGGGGCGTGCATCGCCTCCCAGTGGTCACGCTCGCGGCCCAGCAACAGCGCCGACACCTCCGCCGGGTCGACCGGCGGGGCCGCCTCACGGTCGTGCTCGCCGTCGTGGGCCAGCACCGCGGCCATTGCGGCCATGTGCACCGCCAGCACCAGCCGGTACGCCTCATGGTCGGCCAGCGCTGCGGGCGGATCGACGTGCTTGGCGCTCGGCACCCCCAACAGGTCGGCGAACCGGTCGCGCGCCGAGGCGAACAGGCTCGTACGGGTGAGCGACGGGCCGTCCTCCAACGGCGTGAGTGCCAGGCGGCCGGGCACCAGACCCACATCGCGTTGGATCCGGCCTGCCAGGCTGTGCCACCACGTGCCCGCCGGGCGAGCGAGCAAGAGCACCCGCACCGGTGACGCACTGGCAGCTGCGCCGGCCTGTACGTCCTTCAGCAGCGTCAGCAGATCGGTCGTGTCCCAGCGTTCGGCGTAGTCCACCGTCACCAGGATCCCCACCGCACCCTGCAGATCGGGGGCGACGAAAGCATCGGGAGCGGAACGGTCACGCCGGTGATGGGCGGCCAGCACCATCCACCCGTCCCGCTGCCACAGACCCGCGACGTGGCCGGCCAGCCGGGTCTTGCCCTGCCCGCCCGCCCCATGGATCAGGAGGACTTCCATCGCACCTGACGCCGTCGCATCGCGCCACGCCTGCAGATCTCGCAGCTCGGACTCGCGGCCCGTGAACTCGATCAGCCCGTTCGCCGCACGCAGCAACACGCTTGGCTGTTCCCGGGCCTTTTCCACCGGCGGTACCTCACCCCGTGCGGGCCAGTCGGCCAGCCTGTACGGCTCCTCACCGCCGTACACCACCATGTCCCCGGCGGCTTGGTAGATCCGCGCGAATCCCGACGCCACCGCGTGCTGACCGGAGCCGTGAGCCTCGTGCGAGGTGGTCATCGTTCCTGGATGTGCTGGTCGCGGCCGGCCTGATACACCCTGCCGCGGCCGGTCGCTTCGGCCCGCAGCTGCACGTCGGCCCGTTCGTCAGCGGCGGTGCCAGAGGCGGCCGGCCGGCCCTCGTCGGCCGGAGCTTGCGACGGCTCCTGCCGACCCCCGGGCCGCGCGACGATCCCGCACACCGCCAAGCCCAGCCCCGCCAGCGCGAGGAACACCGCGATGACACTGGCCAGCTTGTCGGCCTCGTCCAGACCGACGGCCGCGAAATAGATGCCGAGCCCCACAGCGGACAAGACCGCCACCGCGAAGCCGCCCCAAATCCACACACGTCGCGATACAGCCACTTCCATCCCCCTGCGCCGGCATCCGCTTGTACCGAAGGTATCCACATCCGGGTCGTCACAGCAGCCGTTCAGGACGATTACTCAGCGCCCTCTTGCGCCGGCCGTCTTCGGAGGGAAAGCACCGTGCGCAACCGCCCGAGGGGGAAGGGGCCGGGCGCCGGAGTCCGGGCACCGGTTCGCGCTGATGGCGGGGCGGGCCCGGCAGGCACCGTCCGGACTCGCCCCCTGGAGCACGAGAGAGGTTCCCCCTGAGGCGGGGAGTTCGGTCCTCAAGGGCCCAGGAGCGCGAACAAGCAGGTCGTAACGTTCCTGCAGGATTGCGACGTGGTGGGGCGGGTGGGACTCGAACCCACGGCCGACGGATTATGAGTCCGCTGCTCTAACCGGCTGAGCTACCGCCCCTTCACGGCGTGGCGCGTACATGTGTGCGCGCCGTCTGCCGCAGCATAGCCGCTCATACGATCTCCTGCCTCGGATGCCTCGCATGATCGGCTTCGCCTGTTGAGGGAGACCGTCCTGAGGGCTGCCCGGTTCCACGACCAGGCAAAAAAGAAGAGGACCCGCACGGGTCCTCTTCTCTCACGCTCCCCCGGCTGGACTCGAACCAGCAACCCTCCGGTTAACAGCCGAATGCTCTGCCAATTGAGCTACAGGGGACTGCGCTCCCCCGACTGGACTCGAACCAGTAACCTGCCGGTTAACAGCCGGCTGCTCTGCCAATTGAGCTACAGGGGATTGCTGCGGTGCACCGAACAGCCCACCTCCGGCCTTGCCGGGGGGCGAGCGCTCGCTGCGAGTCATAGATTAGCGCAAGCAGGGGGGTGCTCCGCCAATCGGTATCTCCAGCAGGCCGGGCACCACACGACGAAGGGTGGCAGGCATGCGGTACAAGGTCACGTTCATGCTCGGACTGGCCGTCGGGTACGTCGCCGGGGCGCGGGCCGGGCGCGAGCGTTACGAGCAGATGAAGAAGTCCGCGCGCGACCTCGCGCAGAACCCGGCCGTCCGGAATGCCGCCGAGACCGCGGGGCAGACCGGGCGGGTCTACGCGGGCAAGGCGTTCGCGGCGGTGGGCGACAAGGTCGGCGACGTCGTACCGCCCTCGCTGGTCGGGCGGGTACGGGGGCTGCGCGACCGGGTCCGCGGCGGTGGCGCCGGCGCCGAGGACGAGTGGGGAACCAGCAACACCTGAGGCGTCGGAGGCGGAGGAGACGGGCCCGGGGTGCGGCAGAATTCTCCGCATGGGGATAGTCGCCGGGCTGGACAGCTCTTCCGCCTTCACTCGCATCGTCGTCTGTGACACCGACACCGGTGCCGTGCTGCGCCAGGGCTACGCGCCCCATCCGCAGCCCGCCACGGATCCCGAGAGCGTCCATCCCCACGAGACCGACCCCCAGGCCTGGCTGCTGTCCCTCGGCGAGGCCGCGGGCGGCGGCCTCCTGGAGGGGGTCCAGGCCATCGGCGTCTCCGCGCAGCAGCACGCGCTGCTCCCGCTCGATGCGCAGGGCGGGCTCGTCCGCCCCGCGCTGGTCGGCAACGACAAGCGGGGGCAGGTCGCGGCCGCCGACCTGATCGAGGCGCTCGGCGGCCGGCAGGCCTGGGCCGAGGCCGTCGGGTCCGTCCCGCAGGCCGCACAGCCGGTCGCGAAGCTCGCCTGGCTGGCCCGGACGGAGCCGGAGGCGGCCCGGCGGGTGGCCGTGCTGATGTCCGCGCACGACTGGCTGGTCTGGCAGCTGCTCGGCCGGCCCGCCCGCCGCACCACCGACCGTGGCGGCGCCTCCGGCACCGGGTACTGGTCGGCGGCCACCGGCTCCTACCGCCCCGACCTGGTCGAGCTGGCCCTCGGCCACATGGCGCTGCTGCCCGAGGTGCTCGGGCCGGCCGAGGCCGCCGGGACCACTCCGGAGGGGCTGCTGATCTCCGCGGGCACGGGCGAGACGATGGCCGCCGCGCTCGGGCTCGGCCTCGGCCCCGGCGACGCGGTGGTCTCGCTGGGCGCCTCCGGCTCGGTGACCGCCGTCCACCACGAGGCGCTGTCGGAGCCGAACGGGCTGATCACCTCGCTCGCCGACGCCACCGGCATGCACCTGCCGGTGGTGAACGTCTCCAATGCCGTACGGGCCCTGCGCGGCACCGCCGATCTGCTGGGCACCGACCTCGAAGGGCTGTCGGAGCTCGCGCTGAAGTCGACGCCGGGCGCGCACGGCCTCGTACTCCTGCCGTATCTGGAGGGTGAGCGGACGCCGAACCTGCCGCACACCGCCGGAACCCTGTCCGGGCTGCGGCGGGACTCGATGAAGCCGGAGCACCTGGCGCGGGCCGCGTTCGAGGGGATGCTGTGCGGTCTGGCCGACGCGCTCGACGTGCTGCGTTCGCGCGGGGTGGAGATCCGCCGGGTGTTCCTGCTGGGCGCGGCGGCCGAGCTGCCCGCCGTGCAGGCCGCGGCCCCGGGGCTGTTCGGGGCGCAGATCGTCGTCCCGGCGCCGGCCGACTACGCGGCGCTCGGCGCGGCCCGCCAGGCGGCGTGGGCGCTGGGGGTGCAGCAGGGCTCGCTGGCCCCGCACACCCCGCCGGTCTGGTCGGCTCCGGCGGCGCAGGTCTTCGAGCCCGGCGAGGAGTATCCGGCCTGGCAGGCGGTGCGCCAGCAGTACATCGCGACGCGCGAGCAGCTCCACCCCGGGGCGTTCCAGCAGGTACCGCAGGTCCCGTAGGGGCCGGGACCCCGGTCTTACGCACGGCGGACGCCGGTCTCGTCCTTTTGACCGGCCTTTGCGAAAACCGGTGGGGTTCGGCCGCGCGGTGGCCGAAGATGGGGTGACCCCTCGATCTTGCCGACCGGAGCCTGCGCGTGCTCATACGACTTCTGCGGACCCACCTGGGTCCGTACCGGAAACCGATTGCCCTCCTGGTGCTGCTGCAGCTGCTGCAGACCAGTGCGAGCCTCTACCTCCCGACGCTGAACGCGGACATCATCGACCGGGGTGTCGTCAACGGCGACACCGGCTACATCCTGCGCTTCGGCGCGCTGATGCTCGGTGTGTCCCTCGTCCAGCTCACCTGCAACATCGGCGCGGTCTACTTCGGTGCCCGCACCTCGGCGGCCCTCGGCCGCGACATCCGGGCCGCCGTCTTCGACCGGGTGCAGAGCTTCTCCGCGCGGGAACTGGGCCAGTTCGGCGCGCCGTCGCTGATCACCCGTACGACGAACGACGTCCAGCAGATCCAGATGCTGGTGCTGATGACCTTCACGCTGATGGTCTCGGCGCCGATCATGTGCGTGGGCGGCATCGCCATGGCGCTCTCGCTCGACGTGAAGCTGTCGGGCGTGCTCCTGGCCGTGGTGCCCGTCCTCGGCCTCTCGGTCGGGGCGATCGTCTTCAGGACGCGACCGCTGTTCCGGCAGATGCAGGAGCGCCTGGACAGCGTGAACCGGGTGCTGCGCGAGCAGATCACCGGCAACCGGGTGATCCGCGCCTTCGTCCGCGACGACTACGAGAAGGGCCGCTTCCGGGACGCCAACGCGGACCTGACCAACGTCTCCCTCGCCTCGGGCAGGCTGCTGGCCCTCATGTTCCCCACGGTGATCCTGGTCGTGAACATCTCCAGCGTCGCCGTGATCTGGTTCGGGGCGATGCGCATCGACAGCGGCGGCATGGAGATCGGCCAGCTGACGGCCTTCCTCGCCTACCTGATGCAGATCGTCATGTCCGTGATGATGGCCACCTTCATGTTCATGATGGTGCCGCGCGCCGAGGTCTGCGCCGAGCGCGTCCAGGAGGTCCTGGACACCGAGTCCAGCGTGGTCCCGCCCGTCGAGCCGGTGCGCGAACTCGCCCGCCGCGGGCAGCTGGAGCTGCGCGGCGCCGACTTCCGCTACCCGGGCGCCGAGGTGCCGGTCCTGCGCGGGGTGGACCTGGTGGCCCGCCCCGGCGAGACCACCGCGGTCATCGGCTCGACCGGCAGCGGCAAGTCGACGCTGCTGGGCCTGGTGCCGCGGCTGTTCGACGCGACCGGCGGCGAGGTGCTGGTCGACGGCGAGGACGTACGCCGCCTGGACCCCGAACTGCTCGCCAGGACGGTCGGCATGGTCCCGCAGAAGCCGTACCTCTTCTCCGGAACCGTCGCGTCCAACCTGCGTTACGGGCGGCCCGAGGCCACCGACGAGGAGCTGTGGCGCGCGCTGGAGGTGGCGCAGGCCAAGGACTTCGTGTCCGAGCTGGAGGGCGGCCTCGACGCGCCCGTCACCCAGGGCGGAACCAATGTCTCCGGCGGGCAGCGCCAGCGTCTGGCGATCGCCCGCACGCTCGTGCAGCGGCCGGAGATCTACCTCTTCGACGACTCCTTCTCGGCTCTGGACTACGCGACGGACGCGGCGCTGCGCGCGGCGCTCGCCCGCGAGACCGAGGACGCCACCGTCGTCATCGTCGCCCAGCGGGTCTCCACGATCCGTGACGCCGACCGGATCATCGTCCTCGACGAGGGCCAGGTGGTGGGCGAGGGACGCCACCACGAGCTGATGGCCGACAACGAGACCTACCGGGAGATCGTGCTCTCCCAGCTGACGGAGGCGGAGGCCGCATGAGCGGGCCCGGAGGACGGATGATGATGGGGCCGGCTCAGCGGTCCCTGGACTTCAAGGGCTCGGGCAAGCGGCTGCTGCGGCAGATCGCCCACGACCGGGCCAAGCTGTGGGGCATGGTCGCCGCCGTGGTCGCCAGCGTCGGCTGCTCGGTGGTCGGCCCGAAGATCCTCGGCCGGGCCACCGACCTGGTGTTCGCGGGGATCGTCGGCCGGCAGCTGCCGGAGGGGATCACCAAGCAGCAGGCGCTGGACGGGATGCGCGCCAGGGGCGATGACGGCATGGCGGACATGCTGTCCGGCACCGAGTTCACCCCCGGCAAGGGCATCGACTTCGGCGCCGTCGGCGGCGTGGCGGTCTGGGCGCTGGTGGTCTTCACCCTGGCCGGTCTGATGATGCTGGTGGCGACGCGGCTGTCGAATCACATCATGAACGGCACCGTGTACCGGATGCGCGAGGACCTCCAGGCCAAGCTGTCGCGGCTGCCGCTGTCGTACTTCGACCAGCAGAAGCGCGGCGAGGTGCTCAGCCGGGCCACGAACGACATCGACAACATCGGCCAGACGCTCCAGCAGACGATGGGGCAGCTGCTCAACTCGCTGCTGACGATCGTCGGCGTACTGGCGATGATGTTCTGGATCTCCCCGCTGCTGGCGCTGGTCGCGCTGGTGACGATCCCGGTCTCGGCCGTGGTCGCCGGGAAGATCGGCAAGAAGTCGCAGCCGCAGTTCGTGGAGCAGTGGAAGTCCACGGGCGCGCTGAACGCCCATGTGGAGGAGATGTACTCCGGCCACAACCTGGTCAAGGTGTTCGGCCGGCAGAAGGAGTCCGCGGCCGTCTTCGCCGAGCAGAACGAGGCCCTGTACCGGGCCTCCTTCAAGGCGCAGCTGGTCAGCGGCATCATGCAGCCGGTGATGTTCTTCATCTCGAACATCAACTACGTGCTGGTCGCGGTCGTCGGCGGTCTGCGGGTGGCCTCGGGCAGCCTGTCGATCGGTGACGTACAGGCGTTCATCCAGTACTCGCGCCAGTTCTCGATGCCGCTGACCCAGGTCGCCTCGATGGCGAACCTGGTGCAGTCGGGCGTCGCCTCGGCCGAGCGGGTGTACGAGCTGCTGGACGCGCGGGAACAGGACCCGGACGTCGAGGTCGCGGAGCGTCCGCAGAAGGTGCGCGGCCAGGTCACGCTGGACAAGGTGGCCTTCCGCTACGAGCCGGACAAGCCGCTGATCGAGAACCTGTCGCTGAGCGTCGAGCCTGGCCAGACGGTCGCGATCGTCGGCCCCACGGGCGCCGGCAAGACCACGCTCGTGAACCTCCTGATGCGGTTCTACGAGGTCACGGGCGGCCGGATCGCCCTGGACGGGGTGGACATCGCGAGGATGACCCGCGAGGAGCTGCGCGGGGACATCGGCATGGTGCTCCAGGACACCTGGCTGTTCGGGGGCACGATCGCGGAGAACATCGCGTACGGGGCCTCGCGGGAAGTGACGCGCGCCGAGATCGAGGAGGCGGCGCGGGCCGCGCACGCCGACCGCTTCATCCGCACCCTGCCCGACGGCTACGACACGGTGCTGGACGACGAGGGCGCCGGTGTCAGCGCGGGTGAGAAGCAGCTGATCACCATCGCCCGGGCGTTCTTGTCGGACCCGGTGATCCTGGTGCTGGACGAGGCGACGAGCTCGGTGGACACCCGCACGGAGGTGCTGATCCAGAAGGCGATGGCGCGCCTCGCGGACGGCCGTACGTCCTTCGTGATCGCGCACCGGCTGTCCACGATCCGCGATGCGGACGTGATCCTGGTGATGGAGAACGGCTCGATCGTGGAGCAGGGCTCGCACGAGGAACTGCTGGAGTCCCAGGGGGCGTACGCTCGTCTGTACGCGGCGCAGTTCGCGCAGGCGGTCGCCGAGGTCGACTGACGTCGGCGGGCCGGCGGACGTCGGCCCGCAGAAGGGGGTGCCCGGTCATGCCGGGCGCCCCCTTTCCCCTTTGTGGGGTCGTCTTCTCGGCGGTCGCCTTCTCGGCGGTCGTCAGTCCAGGTAGCCGCGGAGCTGGTCGGCGAAGGCGTGGTCGCGCAGTTTGCCGAGGGTCTTCGACTCGATCTGGCGGATCCGCTCGCGCGTGACGCCGAAGATCCTGCCGATCTCCTCCAGGGTGCGGGGCCGTCCGTCGACGAGGCCGTAGCGCAGTTGGACGACCTTGCGCTCGCGCTCGCCGAGGGTGGAGAGCACGGCTTCGAGGTGCTCGCGCAGCAGGAAGAACGCGGCGGACTCCACCGGGGAGGCGGCGTCCCCGTCCTCGATCAGGTCGCCGAGCGCGACATCGTCCTCTTCGCCGACCGGCGCGTGCAGCGAGACCGGCTCCTGGGCGAGGCGCAGCACCTCCATGACCCGCTCCGGGGTCAACTCCAGGTGGACGGCGACCTCTTCGGCGGTGGGCTCGTACCCGCGCTCCTGGAGCATGCGGCGCTGGACGCGCACCACGCGGTTGATCAGCTCTACGACGTGGACGGGCACGCGGATGGTCCGGGCCTGGTCGGCGAGGGCCCGGGACATGGCCTGCCGGATCCACCAGGTGGCGTACGTGGAGAACTTGTACCCGCGGGCGTAGTCGAACTTCTCAACGGCCCTGATGAGGCCCAGGTTCCCTTCCTGGACGAGGTCGAGCATGGTGAGGCCGCGGCCCACGTAGCGCTTCGCGACGGAGACGACGAGGCGGAGGTTCGACTCGATGAGGCGGCGTTTGGCCATCCGGCCCATGACGACGAGTTTGTCCAGGTCGAGGGCGAGCGCCAGGTCCAGGTCCGGGGTGTTGCCGAGCTTCTCCTCGGCGAACAGCCCGGCCTCCACGCGCCGGGCGAGCTCGACCTCCTCGGCGGCGGTGAGCAGCGGAATCCTGCCTATCTCGCGCAGGTACTGCCGGAACAGATCGGCGGAAGGGCCCGCTGCGCCGCTCTCACTGCGCCGGGTCGGCTCCGGCGCCTGCTCGATCAGCTCCAGTACCTCGGGCTCGTCGTCCACGCTGTCGACCTCGGGCTCTTCGCCTGCTGTGGCCTCGGTGTCGTGGACGGGCGGGCTCACGTTGACGGTCAGGATCTGGGTCTGCACGGGGGCGACCTCCAGGGCTCCGAGGACGGGGGCACCGCACCTCAGTGTGGGGTACGACACATCGCCGCCACGAGGGGCGTGCGAGCACTTTCTGAGCCCGCTGCGTGACCGGATGGTTACCCGCCGCCGGAAACCCCGATGCGGATCGGACGCATGTCCGACTGGATCGGCACCACCTCCCCCTCGGGAGCCGCACGTGACCGCGGCGGTCAGGCCGGTTCGACGCGGACCGCGCAGACCTTGAACTCCGGCATGCGGGACGTGGGGTCGAGGGCCGGGTTGGTCAGGCTGTTGGCGCGGCCCTCCCCCGGCCAGTGGAAGGGCATGAAGACCGTGTCCGCGCGGATGGTGTCCGTGATGCGGGCCGGCGCCACCGCGCGGCCGCGGCGGGAGGTGACCGCGAGGGGGGTGCCGTCCGTGGCGCCGATGCGGGCGGCGAGGCGGGGGTGGAGTTCCACGAACGGGCCGGGGGCGGCCGCGTTGAGCTCGTCCACGCGGCGGGTCTGGGCGCCCGACTGGTACTGGGAGACCACCCGGCCGGTGGTGAGCAGGACGGGGTACTCGGCGTCCGGGACCTCGGCCGCGTCGCGGTGCGAGACCGGGACGAACCGGGCCCGGCCGTCTTCGGTGGCGAAGGCGTCCAGGAAGAGGCGCGGCTGCCCCGGGGAGCCCTCGGGGCAGGGCCAGTAGACGCCCTGCTCGTCCTCGATGCGGGCGTAGGAGATGCCCGAGTAGTCGGCCGGGCCGCCGGCCGAGGCGCGGCGCAGTTCCGCGAAGACCTCCTCGGGGTCGGTGGGGAAGCCCTTCTCGATGCCGAGGCGGGTCGCCAGGCCGTGCAGGACCTCCAGGTCGGTGTGGACACCGGGCGGCGGGGTCAGGGCCCGGCGGCGCAGCAGGACCCTGCCCTCCAGGTTGGTGGTGGTGCCGGTCTCCTCGGCCCACTGGGTGACGGGCAGGACCACGTCCGCGAGGGCCGCCGTCTCGGAGAGGACCACGTCGGCGACCGCCAGGAAGTCCAGGGAGCGGATGCGGCCTTCGATGTGGGCGGCGCGCGGGGCGGAGACCACCGGGTTGGAGCCCATCAGCAGCAGGGCTTTGACGTCCGTGCCGAGGGCGTCGAGGAGTTCGTAGGCGCTGCGGCCCGGGCCGGGGAGGGTGGCGGGGTCGACTCCCCAGACGCCGGCGACGTGCGCCCGTGCCGCGGGATCGGTCAGCTTGCGGTAGCCGGGGAGCTGGTCGGCCTTCTGGCCGTGCTCGCGGCCGCCCTGGCCGTTGCCCTGGCCGGTGAGGCAGCCGTAGCCGGAGAGCGGGCGGCCCGCGCGGCCGGTGGCCAGGCACAGGTTGATCCACGCGCCGACGGTGTCGGTGCCCTTGGACTGCTGCTCGGGTCCCCGGGCGGTGAGGACCATCGCGGAGGAGGGTGCGCAGAACAGCTCGACCGCCTCGCGCAGACGCGGGACCGGGATGCCGGTGATCCGTTCCACCAGCTCCGGCCAGTGCGCCATCGCCGCCGCCCGGGCCTCCTCCCAGCCGGTGGTGCGCCCGGCGATGAACTCCTCGTCGGTGCGGCCCTGGGCGACGACCAGGTGCAGCAGGCCCAGCGCCAGGGCGAGATCCGTACCCGGGCGGGGGGCCAGGTGCAGGTCCGCCTGCTCGGCGGTGCGGGTGCGGCGGGGGTCGACGACGATCAGCGTGCCGCCGTTCGCCTTGAGTTCGGTGAGGAAGCGCAGGGCGGGCGGCATGGTCTCGGCCAGGTTCGAGCCGACGAGGATCACGCAGCCGGTGCGCGGGATGTCCTCCAGCGGGAAGGGCAGTCCGCGGTCCAGCCCGAAGGCCCGCTGGTGGGCGGCGGCCGCAGAGGACATGCAGAAGCGGCCGTTGTAGTCGATCTGCGAGGTCCGCAGGGCGACGCGCGCGAACTTGCCGAGCGCGTACGCCTTCTCGTTGGTCAGCCCGCCGCCCCCGAACACCCCGACCGCGTCCCGCCCGTACGCACGCCCGGTGCGGGCGAGCCCCTCGGCGACGGCATCGAGGGCCTCCTCCCAGGTGGCCGGGGCGAGCTCGCCGGTACCGGTGCGGATCAGCGGCTCGGTCAGGCGTACCCGGGAGGACAGCACGGCAGGGGCGGTACGGCCCTTGCCGCACAGCGCGCCGCGGTTCACCGGGAAGTCCGCCCGCTCCTCCACCACCACGCTCGCCCCGCCCGGCTCGGGCCGCAGGAGCATCCCGCATTGCAGCGCGCAGTAGGGACAGTGCGTGGCGGTGGCTGATTCCGGGGTGTGCATACGCCTCAGCCTGCGGCGGCGGTGTTACGTCCAGCCGCCGCGTCCGGTTACGCCTCATGTACGAGCACCTCAGCGCCGCCGCGGGCGGCCCGTGAGGGGCGGGCTCACCCCAGGCACTGCGCGGCCGCTGCCCGGCGTCACTGCCGCCGTCACTGCCGCCGTCACTGCCCGGTCAGGTGCTTCACCGTCAGGCCGGTCGTCCAGCCGCCGTCCACCGCCGGCTCGGCGCCGGTCACGTACGCGGCGGCGTCGGAGAGGAGGAAGGCGACGGCCGCGGCCGTCTCCTCCGGGACGCCGACGCGGCCCAGGGGAGCGCCGGGGAATTTGCCCGCGCCATCCGTGATCAGCACCTGGCCGCCCCCGTCCACGACGGCCTGCGCAGCCGCGGCGCCCAGCCCCCGGGCTCCGCCGGTGATGACGACGGTCTTACCGCTCAGATCCACCACGGTCATGGCTCCCACCCCACGGTATGTGACTCACCGGCCTGGCTGACGACGCGTCAGTGTGCCAGGACGCCCAAGGCCTGCGACACCCCCGGCTCCTTGGGTCCCAGGAACCGCGGCTCCGGCTTGAAGGCGGCATCCAGCGCCGCCTTGCCCGCGGCGAAGACCTCGCGCGCCCCGCCGTAGTACCAGGTCTCGTCGTGCTCGTCGTCGACCCCGACCCCGTAGGACTCCACCCCGGCCGCCTCGCACAGGGCCACGGCCCGGTGTATGTGGAAGCCCTGGCTGACCAGCACCGCCCGCTTCACCCCGAAGATCTCCCGGGCCCGGACGCAGGAGTCCCACGTGTCGAACCCGGCGAAGTCGCTGACGATCCGCTCCCCCGGCACCCCGTGCCCGGTCAGGTACGTCCGCATCGCGTCGGGCTCGTCGTACTCCCTGCGGCTGTTGTCACCGGTGACGAGGACGACCTTGACCTTGCCCGTGCGGTACAGCTCGGCCGCCGCATCGAGGCGGTTGGCCAGATACGGCGTCGGCTTGCCGTTCCACAGCCCCGCCCCGAAGACCACCGCCACCCCGGCGGCCGGCGCGTCGGCCGTGCTCCGCAGCCGGTCCGCCGCCACCGCATGGGTCCACGTCGACGGCAGCAGCGCCAGCACACAACCCGCCATCACCACCTGCACGGCCCGCCGCCGGCCCGCCACCGACCCCATCCAGCCCGGCATCTTCATGATCGGTCCCCCCTTTGCCCGCCCCGCACGCCGTTCGCACACATTGACGATCAAGCCCGGCCCCCCAGTTCCCCCCTCCCCCTCTTTCACTCGGACGAATGAGCGAGTGAGCTACCGGTAAACACCCGTCACCCCCGCGCAACGCCCCCGCAACGTGCGGCCCGCAGGATCGGTTCATGACGGAGCCGGTGCACCCTCCCGAATCCCTGTCCTTTCCGCTTCCCCCCGCCACGGCCACCGAGCTGCTGACCCGGATCACGGCCCAACTGGGCACACAGCTCAGCGGACTGCGTCCCCCGGGGGCCCGGTCACACGGAGTCCACGCATGCAGCCCACCCTCGTCGCCGTCGCCCACGGCAGTCGCGACCCGCGCGCCCTCCACACCGTCCGCGCCCTCCTCGACCGGGTCCGCGAGCTCCGCCCCCGCCTCGACGTCCGGCTCGGGCACATCGAGCTGAACGAGCCGCTGCTCGGCGAGACCCTCCACCGCACCACCGGTGCGGCCGTGCTCGTCCCGCTGCTCCTGGGGCGCGGGCACCACGTCAAGCGGGACCTCCCGGCGGCCGCCGCCCGCGCCGCCCACCTGCACACCCGCGTAGCCGCCCCGCTCGGCCCGCATCCGCTGCTCGTCGAGGCCCTGTACGAACGGCTCCTGGAGGCCTGCCCGGACCCGCGGGACCGCTCCGCCGTCGTGCTCGCCGCCGCCGGCTCCCGCGACCCCGACTCCGCGACCGACACCCGGCGCACCGCCGCACTGCTCTCCGAACGCCTCGGCGGGGCGGCCGTCGTACCGGCCTACGCGTCCGCCGCGGCCCCCGCCGTCCCCGACGCCGTGCGCGCCCTCGCCGCCCGCGGCCACCACCGGGTCGCCGTGGCCTCGTACTTCACCGCCCCCGGCCGCTTCGCCACCCAGAGCGCTGCCGCCGCGTCCGGCCCCGCGGCCGCCCCGCTCGGGGACCATCCCGCCCTGGCCCGTCTCGTGCTGCTCCGCTACGACCAGGCCCTGGCCCGGCTCCGCGGCGAACGGGACGAGCACGAGGAGCGCCTGGAACTCGCCACTGCGTGAAGACCGCGTTGGTTCGGAATGCTCGGATTGTCGGTGCGTGCGGTTAACGTCTGAGCATGGAAGGCATGGAAGGCTCCGCATCCGCCCCGTACGCTCCGGCCGACACCGAACGCTGGGCCGCCGAGCCCGACAAACGGCCCGGCCGCACCGCCTTCCAGCGCGACCGCGCCCGTGTGCTGCACTCGGCCGCGCTGCGCCGCCTCGCCGGGAAAACCCAGGTCGTCACCCCCGGCAGCCGCTCGTACGACTGGGACGCGAGCCCCCGCACCCGCCTGACCCACTCGCTGGAGTGCGCCCAGGTCGGCCGGGAGCTGGGCGCGGCCCTGGGCTGCGATCCCGACCTCGTGGAAGCCGCCTGCCTCTCCCACGACATGGGCCATCCGCCCTTCGGCCACAACGGCGAGGAGGCGCTCAACGAGTTCGCCAAGGACTGTGGCGGGTTCGAGGGCAACGCCCAGTCGCTGCGCCTGCTGACCCGGCTGGAGCCCAAGCGGTTCGTTCCCGATCCGGCGAGCGGCGAGCTCGTCAGCGTCGGCCTGAACCTCACCCGGGCCTGCCTGGACGCCGCGACCAAGTACCCCTGGCCCCGCGGCGGACACCCCACGGATCCCGACTCGGTCAAGTTCGGCGCGTACGACGACGACCTGCCGGTCTTCGAGTGGTTGCGCCGCGGCGCGCCCGCGGACCGCAAGTGCTTCGAGGCCCAGGTCATGGACTGGTCGGACGACGTCGCGTACTCGGTGCACGACTTCGAGGACGGCCTGCACGCCGGGCACCTCGACCCCAACCTCCTCTTCGCCGAACCGGAGCGCACCGCGATCTGGCGGGTCGCGATCGGCCGGTACGTGCCGGCCGGCACGGATCCGGAGGAGCTGCGGGAGGCCTTGGACCGGCTGCTGGAACAGGACTGGTGGCCGCACGGGTACGACGGATCGGCCGTCGCCCAGGCCCGCCTGAAGGACGCCACCAGCCAGCTGATCGGCCGGTTCTGCCTGGCCGCGGAGGGGGCGACCCGGGAGGCGTACGGCTCCGGCCGCCTCACCCGGTACGCCGCCGAGCTGGTCGTCCCGCGCGAGGCGCGCAACGAGTGCGCGGTCCTCAAGGCGGTCGCGGACCTCTACGTCATGCAGCGCGACGAGCAGGAGCGGCTTCGGGCCGATCAGCGCATCGTCCTGGCCGAACTCGCCGAGGCGCTGAGCGCCCGCGCACCCGAGGGCCTCGACCCGCAATTCCGGGCGATCTTCGATGCGGCCCCGGACGACAAAGCACGCAAACGCGCGGTCATCGACCAGATCGCGGCGCTCACGGACGCCTCGGCGCGCTCTCTACACGCCCGGCTCACGGTGCGCAGGCGCCGCGCCGGGGGGTGAGCCGATCGGGCCACTCCCCCTTCACGCAGCACGTTCAGTGCGGGACGCTCGCATGTGGTCGCATGTGGCGGAGAGGTTATGAGGAGGCATCAGGTGGTCGACGCACACCGGACGTTCGTCATCGTCGGCGCAGGGCTGGCCGGGGCCAAGGCGGCCGAGACGCTGCGGTCGGAGGGGTTCACGGGGCGGGTGATCCTGATCGGCGACGAACGCGACCATCCCTATGAGCGGCCGCCGCTCTCCAAGGGGTACCTCCAGGGCAAGGAGGAGCGCGACAGCGTCTTCGTCCACGAGCCGTCCTGGTACGCGCGCGCCGACATCGAGCTGCACCTCGGCCAGCCCGCGGTCCAGCTGGACCGGGAGGCCAAGAGGGTGGTCCTCGGCGACGGCACCGCGCTGCACTACGACAAGCTGCTGCTGGCCACCGGAGCCGAGCCGCGCCGCCTCGACATCCCCGGCACCGGCCTGGCCGGGGTGCACCACCTGCGCCGGCTCGCCCACGCGGAGCGGCTGCGCGGCGTACTGACCACCCTCGGCCGGGACAACGGCCACCTGCTGATCGCGGGCGCCGGCTGGATCGGCCTGGAGGTCGCGGCCGCGGCGCGCGGGTACGGGGCCGAGGTCACCGTGATCGAGCCGCTCGCGACGCCGCTGCACGCGGTGCTCGGCCCGGAGATCGGGCGGCTCTTCGGCGATCTGCACACCGAGCACGGGGTCCGCTTCCACTTCGGCTCGCGGCTGACCGAGATCGTCGGCCACGACGGCATGGTGCTGGCCGCCCGGACGGACGACGGCGACGAGCACCCCGCGCACGCCGTGCTGGCGGCGATCGGGGCGGCTCCGCGGACCGCGCTGGCGGAGACCTCGGGGCTGGCGCTGATCGACCGGGAGCACGGCGGCGGCATCGCGGTGGACGCGTCCCTGCGCACCTCCGACGCCGACATCTTCGCCGTCGGGGACGTGGCCGCGGCCCACCACCCGCTGCTGGGCACCCGGCTGCGGGTGGAGCACTGGGCGAACGCGCTCAACGGCGGCCCGGCCGCGGCGCGGGCGATGCTGGGCCAGGAGGTCTCGTACGACCGCATCCCGTACTTCTTCTCCGACCAGTACGACGTGGGTCTGGAGTACTCGGGGTACGCGCCGGCCGGCGGCTACGACCAGGTGCTGATCCGCGGGGACGCGGCCAAGCGGGAGTTCATCGCCTTCTGGCTGTCGGAGGGGAGGGTGCTGGCCGGGATGAACGTGAACGTGTGGGACGTCACCGAGCACATCCAGGCCCTGATCAGGTCGAAGGAGCCCGTCAACCGCGAAGCACTGGCGGACCCGACCGTTCCGCTGGCCTCCCTGGTGCCGGCGCAGGGAGCGTGAGCGGCGGCTTGCGGGGGGGCCACCCGAGACGGGCGGGGGCCTGACGGGTTTGTGGGCGCCCGGCCGTAGACTTCACGGGTGGCAGGACGGATCAACGACGACGACGTGAAGGCGGTACGGGACGCGGTCCCGATCGACGCCGTGGTCTCCGACTACCTCCAACTGCGCAACGCGGGCGGGGGCAACCTCAAGGGCCTGTGCCCCTTCCACGACGAGAAGTCCCCGTCCTTCCAGGTCAGCCCCAGCAAGGGTCTCTACCACTGCTTCGGCTGCCAGGCGGGCGGGGACACCCTCGACTTCATCATGAAGATCGACCACCTCTCCTTCTCGGAGGCCGTCGAGCGCCTCGCCGGACAGGCCGGCATCACGCTCCGGTACGAGGAGGGCGGCTACACCGCCGGCACCAGCGGCCGCGGCGAGCGCATCCGCCTCGTCGAGGCCCACAAGGCGGCCGCGCAGTTCTACGTCGAGCAGCTGGGCAGCGCCGAGGCGGAGATCGGCCGCAGGTTCCTCGCCGAGCGCGGCTTCGACCAGGCCGCGGCCGAGCACTTCAGCGTCGGATACAGCCCGGCCGGCTGGGACCACCTGACCCGCTTCCTGCGCGGCCGGGGCTTCAGCGACAAGGAGCTGATCCTCTCCGGGCTGGCCCAGGACAGCCGCAGCGGCAAGCCCATCGACCGCTTCCGCGGCCGGCTGATGTGGCCGATCCGCGACATCACGGGCGAGGTGGTCGGCTTCGGCGCGCGCAAGCTGCGCGACGACGACAACGGGCCGAAGTACCTGAACACGCCCGAGACGGCGATCTACAAGAAGAGCCAGGTGCTGTACGGCATCGACCTGGCGAAGAAGGAGATCGCGAAGACCTCGCGGGCCGTGGTCGTCGAGGGCTACACGGACGTGATGGCCTGCCACCTGGCCGGGGTGACCACCGCGATCGCGACCTGTGGCACCTCCTTCGGCGGCGACCACATCAAGATCCTGCGCCGGCTGTTGATGGACAATGCCACGGCCGAGGTGATCTTCACCTTCGACGGCGACGCGGCCGGGCAGAAGGCGGCCCTGCGGGCTTTCGAGGACGACCAGAAGTTCGCCGCGGAGACCTCGATCGCCATCACCCCGGGCGGCATGGACCCCTGCGACCTGCGGCTGGCGCAGGGGGACGCGGCCGTGGCGGGCCTGGTGGAATCGCGGACCCCGCTGTTCGAGTTCGCCCTGCGGCACATCGTCAGCCGGCACAACCTGGAGCACCCGGCGGGCCGGGCGGCCGCCCTGGACGAGGCGGCGCCGGTCGTCGCCCACATCAAGAACATCGCGATCCAGCACGAGTCGGCGGTCCAGCTGGCGGGCATGCTGGGCATCCGGGACGAGCAGTTCGTGGTCAAACGGGTCGCGCAGCTGGCCCGCTGGGCGCGCGAGCGCGGCGACCGGCCCGGCACCGACCGGCAGCCCGGCCCGCGCAGCCGCCCGTACGAGGCGGCCCCCGCGCCCGCCGCCCCCGCGGGCGGCCCCGCGCTGAACCTGCGCAGCCCCGCGCACCGCACCGAGCGCGAACTGCTGAAACTGGCGCTGCAGCGGCCGGAGCTGGTGTCGCCGGCCTTCGACGCGTACGGCGTGGACGAGTTCACCGCTCCCCCGTACGCGGCGGTCCGCCAGGCCGTCCAGGACGCGGGCGGCACCTCGGCGGCCGGCTCCGACTACCTGGCCCGGGTGCGCGAGGCCGCCCCGAACGACACGGTGCGGGCACTCGTCACCGAGCTGGCGGTCGAGGCCATCCACGCGAAGACGGTGGACGAGGTGTACGCCGGCGTCCAGTTGGTCCAGGTCCGGCTGCGCGCGGTGGACCGCCGGGTGCACGAGGTTCAGGGAACTCTGGCGCGCATGGGCCCCCAGGCCCCGCCGGAGCAGCTGGCGGCGGTCCAGGAGGAGCTGTGGGTGCTCCAGCAGTACGGTCAGCGCCTGCGCAACCGCGGCGCCGAGGGGCTGTAGCTCCCTGAGCTTCCTGAGCCGGCCCCCCGGCGAAGCGGCGGCTAGCGCCTGAGCCAGTCGCCGCCCGGTATCTCGACGCCGGTGGCGCGCAGGCGGCGGGCGAGCAGGGGGGCCGCCAGGTAGACCCAGGCGGTGGTGAGGGTGCCGTCCGGGCGGACCGCTTCGCGCCGGACCCGGTCGTAGACGTTCCGGGGCCGGTCCGGGCCGTAGTAGTCCTCCAGCCGGTCCAGCTCGGCCAGCAGGCTCTCGTACGCCTCCGGCGCCGGGGTGACCAGCTCGCCCACGATCTCGGAGCCCGCGTGCTGGACGGCGTACGGGAATCCGGGGCCGTCGTAGAGCAGCGCGTCGGGGAGCCGGGCGGGCTCCTCGGCGGCGGTGCGGCCCCGCAGGAACAGGTCGTGGTTGATCTCGCCGGGCCGCAGGGTCCCGTAGACGAAGAGGGGGAGCCCGGCGGTCATCCCGCGGTCACCTCGGCCGCGACCCAGGCCAGGTAGGCGGCGCTGCCCCGCACGACCGGAGTGGCGATGACCTCCGGGGTGTCGTAGGGGTGATCGGCGGTGAGCCGGGCCTCCAGGGCGGGGTAGGCGGAGGCGGTGGTCTTGAACAGGACCTGCCACTCCTGGGAGGTCTCCAGCGTGTCCTTCCAGCGGTAGACCGAGGTCACCGGGCCGGTCACCTGCGCACAGGCGGCCAGTCGGGCCTGCACCGCGGTCCGGGCGAGGGCTGCGGCCTGCTCGGCCGAGTCGACCGTGGTCAGCACGGTGAGCACCTGGCCGTGAGGGGCCTGCGGCACCTGCGCCTCGTGCGGCCCGTGGGGTGCCTGCGCATCCGGCGGAGCCTGCGGGCCTTGCGGCGTTTGCGGCTCTCGCGGCTCTCCCGGCCGGTCGACCGATGTCACGGGGCCCTCCCTCGATGTGCCACGGACCAGCTCCTGGTGGTCCGGACCTGCGTCCCGATTTTCCCAGCGTGCCCCCACCGTACGCACTGCCGTTCCACAAATATCCGGCACCCGCCCCCGGCACGGGCGCCGCGGACGCCGGTGCGGCGGTCACCCGGACGGGGCCAGGGCGCGGAGAGCGACGGGCGCCGCTGTGACCTGCGGAGACAGCCGGCGCCGCAGATCATCTGACGGCCCTTCAGCAGGCGCGCCGCCGGGGTGCCGGGTTACCTCGGAACACGACCCCGTGTTTCCAGGAGCCGCCATGCGCCGACGCACCGCCCATGTGCTCACCGCCACCGCGCTGACCGCCACCGCGTTCACCGGCCCGGTCGCGGGCGGCGTCGCCGCCGCGGAACTCGGGACGGCGGGCTTCGCACCCGGGGACTTCGCCGCGCTGGAGGTCTGGCCCAAGTCCGGGGCCCCCGGGGCCACGGTCACGGTCAACACCACCGCCTGCGGCCCGGGCGGCCACGCCGACGGCGATGCGACCACGGTCGGCGGCGGCCGGTTCAAGCTGGTGCCGGGCACCCACAAGGAGGTGGTGGTGGGCCAGTTCCAGATCGCCCGCGGCACCCGCGCCGGCACCTATGCCATTGGCGCCACCTGTGCGAACGGCAAGTTCGCCACGGGCAACCTGGTCGTCACCGATCGCGGTCCGCAAGGCCGCGTCCGTACGGGTGTGGGAGGCGGGACGAGCACCACCACCGACCCCACCAAGATCGCGGCGGGAGCGGCCGTCCTGGCCGCGGCCGCCGTCGGCGGTACCTGGCTCCTGCGTCGCCGGGCGAGCGGCACGCGGAGCTGACGGGCGCCCACCGCGGCTCCGGCCGCGGTCCGACCGGTACCGTCCCCCGTCGCCCGCCCCGCGAGGTCCCCCCGTTCGCGGGGCCGGGCGACGGCCTGTTCCACGCAGAGCACACCGATCGCCAAGGGGGCGCGCATGGGCACAGGCCAGGCCCGCCGCGGCGGGCTCGTCGCGCTCACGGCCTGCGTCGGCATCTGGCTCGTCACCAGCGGCTCCGGCGAGTCCGTGCAGCCCCCGCTGCCCTCCCCCGCCGAGGCGCTGAACGGGCGGACCTCCTACCCCGGCAGCATCGACCCGCTGCCCGGCTCCCCGCCGACCCGGATCCGGATCCCGTCGATCCGGGTGGACGCCCCGCTGACGGGGCTCGGCCTCGGGCCGGACGGCAGCCTGGAGGTGCCGCCGCCCGCCCGCCGCGACCTGGCCGGCTGGTACCGCGACGGCACCACGCCCGGCGCGGTCGGCACCGCCGTCATCCTCGGCCACGTCGACCACGCCTCCGGGCCGGCGGTCTTCTACCACCTGGGCGCGCTGCACCGCGGGGCGTCGATCGAAGTGCCGCGCGCGGACGGGCGCACGGCCGTGTTCACCGTCCACGCGGTCGAGGTGTACGACGCCAAGTCCTTCCCGGACGCCCGCGTGTACGGGCCTTCGCCGCGCGCCGAGCTGCGGGTGATCACCTGCGGCGGCGGCTTCTCGCCCCGCACCGGCTACCGGGGCAACGTGGTCGTCTTCGCGCACCTCACCGGGACCCACTGACGGACGTCGGCGCGGGCCGGCGCGGCGCGCTCAGCCCCACTGCTCCAGGCCGAGCTTGACCACGAGGGCGCCGACCACGGTCAGCAGCACGCCCCGGACGAAGCCGCTGCCCTTCTTCAGCGCCATCCGGGCCCCGACCATGCCGCCGGCGAGGTTGAAGGCCGCCATCAGCGCGGCCAGCTGCCACAGCACCATGCCCTGGTACGCGAACATCGCGAGGGCCCCGGCGTTCGTGCAGCAGTTGACGATCTTGGCGGTGGCGGAGGCCGTGACCAGGTCGAGGTGGAGCAGCGCGGTCAGGGCCAGGACCAGGAAGGTGCCGGTGCCGGGCCCGATGAGGCCGTCGTAGAAGCCGATCCCGAGACCGGCGAGCCCGATCGCGAGCAGTACGCGCCCGCGGCTGACGGGCGAGGCCGAGGGGGCGGTGCCGAAGGCGGGCCGGAAGGCCACGAAGGCGCCGACGACCAGGAGCACCACCATGATCAGCGGGCGGAGCGCGTCCTTGCTGATCCCGCCGGCCAGTGCGGCGCCGCCCATGGATCCCGCGAGCGCGGCCAGGCCGATCCGGACGGCGAGCTTCACGTCCACCGGCGCCTTGCGCACGTACGTCACCGCCGCGCCCGCGGTGCCGACGATGGCCACGGCCTTGTTGGTGCCGAGCACCGCGGCGGGCTGGGCGTGCGGCAGGCCGAGCAGCAGGGCGGGCAGGAGCAGCAGTCCTCCACCGCCCACCACGGCGTCGATCCAACCGGCCGCCGCGGCGGCCACGCACAGCACGATGATCATCGTCGTCGATATGTCAGGCACAAGCCCGACCCTAGGGAGGAGTCGCCTGTACGGGGCATCGATCGCCGGAAACTTGCGCAAAGATTGAGCTTTGCCTCAGCCTCACCACCCGTCCCACCGGCCCCTGTTTCTCCCTCACCGGGCGCCGACCGGGACGCTGAGGTGCGCGTTCCGTCCGGGTAACAACGGCGATGCGGCAGGGAAACAGCGGCGGCGCACGCTCGTGCCATGACCTCGAAACAGCGTGTGGTGGTGATCGGCGCCGGCCTGGCCGGCCTGCGGTTCGCCGCGCGGCTGGGCGCCGGCGCCCAGGTGCGGGTCCTCGGCGAGGAGCCGCACCCGCCGTACAACCGGGTGCTGCTTGCGGAGGTCCTGGCGGGCCGGTACGCCCCCGACGTGACCGCCCTGCCGGCCCCCGGCGCGGCGGTGCGGCGGGGCGTACGAGCGGTCCGCATCGACCGGGCCGAGCGCGTCGTGCACTGCGACGACGGCAGCACCGAGGCGTACGACACCCTGGTCCTGGCCACGGGCTCCAACCCGGTCCTCCCGCCGCTGCGCGGGTTGTTCACACCGGGCGGCCGGGAACTCCCCGACGGGGTCCACGCGTTCCGCACGATGGACGACTGCCTTGCGCTGTCGGCGGCCGTGGCGGCACGGCCCGGCGTACGGGCGGTGGTGATCGGCGGCGGCCTCCTCGGGGTCTCCGCCGCCCGGGCCTTGGCCGAGCGCGGGGCCCAGGTGGTCCTCGCCCAGCAGGGCGAGCGCCTGATGGAACGCCAGCTGGACGCGGACGCCTCGGAGCTGCTGCACGCCCACCTGACGGCGCTCGGCATCGAGATCCACACCCAGTGCCGGGTCCGCGGCCTGGTCACGAGTCCGGCCACGCGCCCGACGGCGGACCCCGACGGGCGCACCGTCACCGCCGTCGAGCTCGCCGACGGCTACCGCCTCGACGCCGACCTCGTGGTGCTCGCCTGCGGCGTACGCCCCCGTACGGGGCTCGCGCTGGCCGCCGGGCTGCCCGTGCGCACCGGCATCGTGGTCGACGACCGGCTGCGGACCGCCGACCCCCGGATCCACGCCATCGGCGACTGCGCCGAGCACGCCGGCCGGGTCTACGGCCTGGCCGGTCCCGCGCTGGAACAGGCCGACGCCCTGGCCGCCGTCCTCGCCGCGGGCGGTTCCGAGGGGGAAGCCGCCCCCGGAACCGACCCCGCGGCGGCCACCGGAACCGACGGCGGAGGCGGCACCGGCAGCGCTGCCGCCCGCGACGCGGACAGCAGCACCGGCCCCGGCTACACCGGAACCCGCGTCCTGACCCGCCTCACCCTCGCGGCCGCCGGCCCCGGGCCCTTCGACCTCGCCGTCTTCGGCGAGACGACCCCGCTCCCCGGGGACGACGTGGTCCGCCTCACCGACGCCACCCGCCGCACCTACCGCAAGGTCGTGGTCCGCGGCGACCGGCTCGTCGGCGGGGTCCTGCTCGGCGAGCTGTCCACCGTGGGCGCCCTCGCCCGCAGCTGGGAAGGCGACCAGCCCCTCAACGACCTGACGCACCTGCTCACCGACGACGGAGGCTCCTGAACATGGCCGCTCCCACGCCCACGCCCACCCCCGCCATCGTGCTCATCGGCCACGGCATGGTCGGCCAGCGCTACCTGGAGGCACTCGCCGAACGCGGCGCCACCGCCACCCACCGGATCACCGTGCTCTGCGAGGAGCCCCGGCCCGCCTACGACCGCGTACACCTGACCTCGTACTTCTCCGGGAGCACCCCCGAGGACCTCTCCCTGACCCCCGCCGGGTTCATGGAGCAGCACGGGATCGAGCTCCTCCTCGGCGATCCGGCCGAGACCATCGACCGCGAGGCCCGCACCGTCACCTCCCGCTCCGGGCGCGTGGTCCCCTACGACGTGCTCGTGCTCGCGACCGGCAGCTACCCGTTCGTGCCGCCCGTTCCGGGCAAGGACGCCCCCGGCTGCTTCGTGTACCGCACCATCGAGGACCTCCTCGCCATCGAGGAGTACGCGAAGACCCGGACCACCGGCGCCGTCGTCGGCGGCGGTCTCCTCGGCCTGGAGGCCGCCGGAGCGCTCCAGGGCCTCGGCCTCTCCTCCCGGATCGTGGAGTTCGCCCCCCGTCTGATGCCCGTCCAGGTCGACGACGGCGGCGGCGCCGCCCTGCTGCGCACCATCGAGTCGATGGGCCTGACCGTGCACACCGGCGTCGGCACGCAGGAGGTCGTGACCGGCGAGGACGGCGCGGTGTGCGGGATGCGGCTCTCCGACGGCACCACCGTCCCCACCGAGCTGGTCGTCTTCTCCGCCGGTGTCCGGCCCCGGGACCAGCTGGCCCGCGACTGCGGGCTGGACACGGGCGAACGCGGCGGCATCTCCGTCGACTCCCGCTGCCGCACCTCCGATTCCCGCGTCTACGCCATCGGCGAGTGTGCGCAGGCCGTGGACGGCCGGGTCTACGGGCTGGTCGCCCCCGGCTACGAGATGGCCGAGACCGCCGCCGAGGACCTCCTGGGCCGGGAGAAGGAGTTCACCGGAGCCGACCTCTCCACCAAGCTCAAGCTGCTCGGGGTGGACGTGGCCTCCTTCGGCGACGCCCACGGCGCCGCCGAGGGCAGCCTCGACGTCGTCTACTCCGACTCCCGCTCCGGCGTCTACAAGAAGCTGGTGGTCTCCCCCGACGGGGTGCTGCTCGGCGGGGTCCTGGTGGGCGACGCGGACGCGTACGGGCTGCTGCGCCCGCTGACCGGGAGCGTCCCGCCCATCGCCCCCGACCAGCTGGTCCTGCCGGCCGGCCTCGGCCCCGCCGCGCAGCTCGGCCCGGCGTCGCTGCCCGACAGCGCGGTGATCTGCTCCTGCCACAACGTCACCAAGAAGGCGATCACCGCCTGCGCGAGCCTCGCCGAGGTCAAGCAGTGCACGAAGGCGGGCACCGGCTGCGGCGGCTGCCTCAAGGTGATCGGCCAGCTGCTGCCGGCCTCCACCGACAAAGGCCTGTGCGGCTGCTTCCCGTTCACCCGGGCCGAGCTCTACGAGATCGTCCGCACGCGCCGCCTGACCTCCTACGAGCAGCTCCTCGACGGCCACGGCAGGCCGGAGGCGCGCGGCGGGGACGGCTGTGAGGTCTGCAAGCCCACCGTCGGCTCGATCATCGCCTCGCTCGCCCCGACCCTCGGCGCGAGCGGCTACGTCCTGGACGGGGAGCAGGCCTCCCTGCAGGACACCAACGACCACCACCTCGCGAACCTGCAGCGCAACGGCTCCTACTCGGTCGTCCCGCGCATCCCGGGTGGTGAGATCACCCCCGACAAGCTGATCGTGATCGGCGAGGTGGCCCGCGACTTCGGCCTCTACACGAAGATCACCGGTGGACAGCGCATCGACCTCTTCGGCGCCCGCGTCGACCAGCTCCCGCAGATCTGGGCCCGGCTCGTCGATGCCGGCTTCGAGTCCGGCCACGCGTACGGGAAGGCCCTGCGCACGGTGAAGTCCTGCGTCGGGCAGACCTGGTGCCGCTACGGGGTGCAGGACAGCGTACGGATGGCCATCGACCTGGAGCTGCGCTACCGGGGGCTGCGCGCCCCCCACAAGCTCAAGTCGGCGGTCTCCGGCTGCACCCGGGAGTGCGCGGAGGCGCAGAGCAAGGACTTCGGGGTGATCGCCACCGCGAACGGCTGGAACCTCTACGTCGGCGGCAACGGCGGGGCCACCCCGCGCCACGCCGACCTCCTGGCCCAGGACCTGTCCGACGCCGAACTGGTCCGGCTGATCGACCGGTTCCTGATGTTCTACATCCGCACCGCCGACCGGCTGGAGCGCACGTCCAGCTGGCTGGACCGGCTGGAGGGCGGCCTCGACCACCTGCGGGACGTGGTCGTGCACGACTCGCTCGGGCTGTGCGACGAGTTGGAGGCCCTGATGGCCGACCACGTGGCGCACTACCGCGACGAATGGGCCGAGACCCTTCAGGACCCGGAGCGGCTGCGCCGGTTCGTGTCCTTCGTGAACGCGCCCGGCGCCCCCGATCCGACCGTGCGCTTCGTACCCGAACGCGATCAGGTCAAGCCCGACCTGGCCATCCTGACCATTCAGCCGCTCGAAGCCGTGGGAGGCACCCGATGACCGTGGAACTGCAGGTGGAAGAAGGCTGGCTGACGGTGTGCGAGCTGTCCGACATGACGCCGGGGCGCGGGGTGGCGGTCCTGCTGCCGGACGGGCGCCAGGCCGCGGTGTTCCTCGGCCGCTCCGGCTGGACGTACGCCATCGACAACCAGGACCCCTTCACCGGGGCGGCGGTGCTGTCCCGGGGGCTGGTGGGGTGCGTGGAGGGGCAGCCCTTCGTGGCCTCGCCGCTGCTCAAGCAGCGCTTCGACCTGGCGTCGGGGCGCTGTCTGGACGACGAGGAGGTGACGATCCGGACGTATCCGGTCCGGATCGCCGCGACCTCGGCGGCCGCGGCCCCGGTGCCGGCCGCGGTCGCCTAGCGGGCGGGGGCATCAGCCCTGGACGGCGGCCGGGTCCATCCAGAAGACCTCCCAGGTGTGGCCGTCGAGGTCCTCGAAGGCCCGGCCGTACATGAAGCCGTGGTCCTGGGCGGGGCGCGGCTCGGTACCGCCGGCGTCGAGGGCCGCGCCGACGAGCTCGTCGACCGCGGCACGGCTGTCGGCGCTCAGGGCGATCAGCACCTCGGTGGTGGTGGAGGTGTCGGCGATGGCCTTGTGGGTGAAGTCCTTGAAGCGGGACTCCGTCAGCAGCATCGCGTAGATCGTGTCGCTGATGACGAGGGAGGCGCCGTTCTCATCGGTGAACTGGGGGTTGAACGCGTAGCCGAGCTTGGTCCAGAAGCCCTTGCTGGCCTCCAGGTCCTTGACCGGCAGGTTGACGAAGATCATCGTGGAGGACATCGCGGTCTCTCTTCTCTCTCGGATCGCCCGTGTTTCCCGGTGCTGTCGAGAGGTAGACCGCGGGGGGCCGGAGAACTCATCGGTCCTTGGGAAGATTTTTTCGCCGCTTCCCGTCGGGGGCGAACCCGCAGGTCAGGCCACCGTGCGGAGTTCCAGGGCGGCCAGCGGGATGAAGCCCCCGCCGTCCCCGCCCTGCATCGACGCGTCCCGGCCGGCCAGTCGGGCGTGCAGGGCGAGCGCGATCCGTTCGCCGTGCGCCTTGGCCTGCTCCGCGCGGGGGCCCTGGTGCAGGCCGTCGATCGTGGCCCGCCACAGCTGCACCCAGCGCCCGAAGTCCTCGGCGGTCATCGCCCGGGCCGTGTTCAGGGCGGCGTGCGGGGCGAAGGCGTTGCCCGTGTAGTCGGCGCTGCGGAACAGGGCCCGCTCCCAGAAGTCGGCGATGCGGGGCAGGTGCGCCTCCAGGTCGGTGCCGGCGATCTCGGTGAAGAACGGGCCGATCCTGCGGTCGGCGAAGGCGGCCGCGTAGAAGCGGCGCAGCAGCGCCAGGAGGTCGGCGCGGCCCGCGATGTCGTGATCGGCGGCAGACTGGTTCATCAGTCCACCATTCTCGCGCATGCGGGGGCGTTCCAGGGCCGAAAGTCCCCCGACTACGTCACCACGCCCGGGCGCGCCCCGGGACCGCGGGCGCGCCGGACCACGGGCCCCGGACCGCGGGCGCGGTCCGGGGCTTCTGGGACCGGGCCGGCTACGAGGCCACCGCGCCTCCCTTGAGCAGGGCCGCGCCGAGCGGGGTCACCGTGTGAAGGACGGCGTTGCCGCGGCGCAGGGTGGTCACCAGCCCCGCTTCGCGCATCACGCAGGCGTGCTGGCTCGCGGAGGCCAGGGAGACTCCGGCCCGGCGGGCGAGCTCGCTGGTGGTGGCGCCGTCGCCGATGGCGCGCAGCACCACGGAGCGGGTGTGCCCGACGAGCTTGCCGAGGGTGCGCTGACGCTGCTCCTCCAGGGGCCGAATCGATTCGCCACCGGCCGGCGCGGAGGCCAGCTGCGCCGCTGCCGGATAGACCAGCACGGGGGGCAGCTCGGGGTCGTGCAGCGTCACCGCGGTGCGCCGGCAGAAGAACGACGGCTGGAGCAGCAGCCCGCGCCCGCGCAGCCGCACGTCCCGGTCCACCGGGTAGTCGCACTCCAGGACGGGGGCGCGCCAGCGCAGCATCGGCGGCAGCGAAGCCAGCAGCTCGTCTGCGCCCCCGTCGAGCAGGGCCCGGCCGCGCGCGGCCCGCTCGGCCTCGATCTGGGCCTGGATGTGGGTCCAGTACGGGGCCACGGCCGCCCGGTGGTAGCCGCGCAGCTCTCCCAGCAGCCGGGGCACGTGCTTGGTGCCGCCGTCCATGAACTCCCGCAGGCGGCGCGGGACGGGTGCGTCGACGCGTCCGCTCGGGCCCGAGGGCATGCCGAAGGCGTCGCCCAGGCCCGTCCCCGCACCGAGCAGCGCGAGCTCGCGCCGGATCCGCTCGGGGCGGATGGCGCGCAGGGCGTCGAGGCCCACGTCCCACCCGTACTGCCCCTCCACGGGGGTCAGGAAATCGGGGAAATAGCCGCGACTCGGTATGAGCGCGCCGAGCAAACGTGTTTCACCATTCAACCTGCTGCGGGCTTCTGTGCGCCATTCACCGAAGAACCGGGGGTCACGCCGGTCTCTTAAGCGGTGAAAACTCAGAATCGTTTCCCACAACGCATCGGGACGCCCTGCCATCCGTACGCGTGCCAGGTCCACTCCAGTGAAATGGATACGCAGCACCGAACCCCCACCTGTGCAACCGCAATCCCCCCGCCCCATGAGTATGCATGCCGTCACACGACGTCACCACGCCCTTTCAGCCACAGTTGAAACCCCTTTCGGCAGGGGCGTGACAACCGAAATCCTGTACTCCGCCAGGCACACTCCAGTGCGACCGAAACGCTCCGTGAAGGCCGTGGGGGGCTTTGCGGGGCCTGGCGGTCGGTCGCACCGGGAAGCGCCGACGTGCCTGGCGGATTGACAGCAGGCGGTGGACGGGTGGGGATCCGTCCACCGCCTGCTGGCGTAAGCACTTTGTTGAAGAGGAAAAAAATTGGACGCGCCTGCCCACGGGGGTCAGGGAACCCGAAGGCAGGCGCGGTCACGGGGGCGGCCCGGCCGGGGCCGCGGGGGGTCAGCGGCTGTCGCTGCCCTTCGCCTCGGCGGCCGCACGACCGGCCTCCAGGCGCGCCACCGGGATCCGGAACGGCGAGCAGGAGACGTAGTCGAGGCCGACCTCGTGGAAGAAGTGGACCGACTCGGGGTCGCCACCGTGCTCACCGCAGACGCCGAGCTTCAGGTCGGGGCGGGTGGCCCGGCCCGACTGGACCGCGCTGCGGACCAGCGAGCCGACGCCGTCCTTGTCGATGGTCTCGAAGGGCGAGACCCCGAAGATGCCCTTCTCCAGGTACGCGGTGAAGAAGCTGGCCTCGACGTCGTCGCGGGAGAAGCCCCACACCGTCTGGGTCAGGTCGTTCGTGCCGAAGGAGAAGAACTGCGCGGCCTCGGCGATCTGCCCGGCCGTCAGGGCGGCGCGCGGCAGCTCGATCATCGTGCCGATGGTCAGCTTGAGGCTGGTGCCGGTGGCGGCCTCGACCTCGGCGATGACCGCGTCGGCCTCCTCGCGGACGATCTCCAGCTCCTGGACGGTGCCCACGAGCGGAACCATGATCTCGGCGCGCGGGTCGCCCTTGGCGTTCTTGCGCTCGGCCGCGGCCTCGGCGATCGCCCGTACCTGCATCTTGAACAGACCGGGGATGACCAGGCCCAGGCGGACACCGCGCAGACCCAGCATCGGGTTCTGCTCGTGCAGCTTGTGGACGGCCTGGAGCAGGCGCAGGTCGTTCTCGTTGGCGTCCTTGCGGGACTCGGCGAGGGCGACGCGCACCGACAGCTCGGTGATGTCGGGCAGGAACTCGTGCAGCGGCGGGTCGAGGAGGCGGACGGTGACAGGCAGGCCGTCCATGGCCTCGAACAGCTCGACGAAGTCCTTCTTCTGGAGCGGCAGGAGGGCACTGAGTGCCTCCTCGCGCTCGCCGTCGGTGTCGGCGAGGATCAGGCGCTCGACCAGCTCGCGGCGCTCACCGAGGAACATGTGCTCGGTACGGCACAGGCCGATGCCCTGGGCGCCGAAGCGGCGGGCGCGCGAGGCGTCCTCGGCGTTGTCGGCGTTGGCGCGCACCCGCAGGCGGCGGACGCGGTCCGCGTAGGCCATGATCCGGTGCACGGCGGCGACGAGCTCGTCGGCGTCGTCGGCGCCAGCGTGCATGCGGCCCTCGAAGTACTCGACGACCGGGGACGGTACGACGGGTACCTCACCGAGGTAGACCTTGCCGGTGGAGCCGTCGATGGAGACGACGTCGCCCTCTTCGATGACCGTGTCGCCGACCGTCATGCGGCGGCGCTTGGTGTCGACGTCGAGCTCCTCGGCGCCGCAGACACAGGTCTTGCCCATGCCGCGGGCCACGACGGCGGCGTGCGAGGTCTTGCCGCCGCGGGAGGTCAGGATGCCCTCGGAGGCGATCATGCCGTCCAGGTCGTCCGGGTTGGTCTCGCGGCGGATCAGGATGACCTTCTCGCCGGAGCGGGACCACTTGACGGCCGTGTAGGAGTCGAAGACGGCCTTGCCGACCGCCGCGCCGGGGGAGGCGGCGATGCCGCGGCCGAGCAGCTCGGTCTGGGCGTTCTCGTCGAAGCGCGGGAACATCAGCTGCGCCAGCTGGTGGCCGGTGACCCGCTGGAGGGCCTCGGCCTCGTCGATCAGGCCCTGGTCGACGAGCTGGGTGGCGATGCGGAAGGCGGCGCCGGCGGTGCGCTTGCCGACGCGGGTCTGCAGCATCCACAGCTGGCCGCGCTCGATGGTGAACTCGATGTCGCAGAGATCCTTGTAGTGGGTCTCCAGCGTCTCCATGATCGTCATGAGCTGGTCGTACGAGGCCTTGTCGATGGCCTCCAGGTCCGCGAGCGGGACGGTGTTGCGGATGCCCGCGACGACGTCCTCGCCCTGGGCGTTCTGGAGGTAGTCGCCGTAGACGCCCTGGTGGCCGCTGGCGGGGTCGCGGGTGAAGGCGACGCCGGTGCCGGAGTCGGGGCCGAGGTTGCCGAAGACCATGGAGCAGATGTTGACCGCGGTGCCCAGGTCGCCCGGGATGCGCTCCTGGCGGCGGTAGAGCTTGGCGCGGTCGGTGTTCCAGGAGTTGAAGACCGCCTCGACGGCGAGGTCCATCTGCTCGCGGGCGTCCTGCGGGAACTCGCGGCCGGCCTCCTTCGCGACGATCTTCTTGAAGACCTTGACCAGCTTCTTGAGGTCGGCGGCGTCGAGGTCGGTGTCGACGGTGACCTTCTTGGCGGCCTTGGCCTCGTCGAGGGCGTCCTCGAAGAGCTCGCCCTCGACGCCGAGGACGGTCTTGCCGAACATCTGGATCAGGCGGCGGTACGAGTCCCACGCGAAGCGCTCGTCACCGGCCTGGGAGGCGAGGCCGGTCACGGACTCGTCGGAGAGGCCGATGTTGAGGACCGTGTCCATCATGCCCGGCATCGAGAACTTGGCGCCGGAGCGCACGGAGACCAGCAGCGGGTCGTCCGACTGGCCGAGCTTCTTGCCCATCTTGGCCTCAAGGGCGGCAAGGTGGGCGCTGACCTCGTCGCGCAGCGCGGCCGGGGCCTCACCGCTCTCCAGGTAGACCTTGCAGGCCTCGGTGGTGATGGTGAAGCCGGGAGGGACCGGGAGACCCAGGTTGGTCATCTCGGCGAGGTTGGCCCCCTTGCCGCCGAGAAGGTCCTTGAGGTCGCGGTTTCCCTCGGTGAAGTCGTAGACGAACTTCTGATCTTTGTTTTCCGACACGGGTCTCGACTCCTCGAGGACTCGGTGGCTGCCCTGACGGCCAGGAACATACCCAGATCGAAGGCTTCTCGGTACGTCCACTTGGTCGTCATACGGCTGTAACCACTCGTGCGCCAGCAGATCGAAAGTGACCGATGGGTAGCTGAAACCTACGAAGAGCGTTCACGTCCCGAAGGGTGAGGGGGCTCCTGAGGCTTGTTCACGCTCGGATGAGCGATCATCGATACATTTGTGTTCAAGTAGTGAACAAACAAAGGGTGGCACCCAGTGCCACCCTTTGGAAGTCTTACCCGTGATTTTCGCGCTCATGTGAGCGCAACCCCACCCATGCGTGGCGTATGTCACGCCGCCGACGGCATAATTTGTCAGCTGTTTCTCAGCCTCCGGACGTGTCCAGTTCCGCGTCTTCACTCACCCCGGCACAGTCGTAGGGATCCTTCAGCCAGCCATCCGGGAGGACAACCCGGTTGTTTCCGGACGTCCGGCCGCGCGGGCCGTCCGCGCTGTCGGGCCACGGCTGGTCCAAGTCGAGCTCGCTCAGATGAGCGTCCAGCTCGGCCAGGGACGAGGTGACCGCGAGCTTCTTGCGCATCTCCGAACCCACCGAGAAGCCCTTGAGGTACCAGGCCACGTGCTTACGGAAGTCGATCACCCCGCGCGCCTCGTCGCCGATCCACTCGCCCAGGAGCTCGGCGTGCCGGTGCATGGTGGCGGCGACCTCGCGCAGCGTGGGCTTGTGGAAGTCCTCGGGGCGCCCCTCGAAGGCCGCCACCAGGTCGTTGAACAGCCACGGGCGACCGAGGCAGCCGCGGCCCACGACCACGCCGTCGCAACCGGTCTCGCGGACCATCCGCAGCGCGTCCTCGGCGCACCAGATGTCCCCGTTGCCGAGGACGGGGATCTCGGGGACGTGCTCCTTGAGCCGCGCGATGGCGTCCCAGTCGGCGGTGCCGCCGTAGTGCTGGGCGGTCGTACGGCCGTGCAGGGCGATGGCGGTGACCCCCTCCTCGACGGCGATCCGGCCCGCGTCCAGGTAGGTGAGGTGGTCGTCGTTGATGCCCTTGCGCATCTTCATGGTCACCGGCAGGTCGCCGGCGCCCGCCACGGCCTCGCGCAGGATGGCCCGCAGCAGGTTCCGCTTGTAGGGGAGCGCCGAGCCGCCGCCCTTGCGGGTCACCTTGGGGACCGGGCAGCCGAAGTTGAGGTCGATGTGGTCGGCGCGGTCCTCCTCGACGATCATGCGGACCGCCTTGCCCACCGTCGCCGGGTCGACTCCGTACAGCTGGATCGAGCGGGGCTTCTCGGTCTCGTCGAAGTGGATCAGCTGCATGGTCTTCTCGTTGCGCTCGACCAGGGCGCGGGTCGTGATCATCTCGCTCACGAACAGCCCCTTGCCGCCGCTGAACTCGCGGCAGAGGGTGCGGAACGGGGCGTTGGTGATACCGGCCATGGGCGCGAGCACCACGGGGGGCTGCACGGTGTGCGGGCCGATCGCGAGCGGCGGGGGGAGCGTGGTCATCCCCCCATTGTCGCGCAGCCTCGCCCCATCCCCCATTTCTTTAGTTAGACGTACTATCGGAAGCATGGCCGAGTCGAGTGCCCGACGGAGGAAGCTGGTCCTCGCGATCTGCTGCATGAGCCTGCTCCTCGTCAGCCTGGACACCACCGTCCTGAACGTCGCACTACCCTCGATGCGCCGGGAGCTGGGCGCCTCCGTCGCCGGGATGCAGTGGACCATCGACGCGTACACGCTGGTCCTGGCCTCGCTGCTGATGCCGGCGGGCTCCACCGCGGACCGGATCGGCCGGCGCAGGGTGTTCACGGTGGGGCTGGTCCTGTTCACGGCGGGCTCGCTGCTGTGCTCGCTGGCACCCGGCCTGCACTGGCTCATCGCGTTTCGGATGGTCCAGGCCGTCGGTGGCTCGATGCTCAACCCGGTGGCCATGTCGATCATCACCAACACCTTCACGGACCCGCGCGAGCGCGCCCGCGCCATCGGCGCCTGGGGCGGCGTGGTCGGCATCTCCATGGCCGCGGGACCGCTGATCGGCGGCCTGCTGGTCGAATCGGTCGGCTGGCGGTCCGTCTTCTGGGTCAACCTTCCGGTCGGGCTCCTCGCCCTGGCGCTGGCCCTGCGCTTCGTCCCCGAGTCGAGGGCGGCGCACCCGCGCCGACCGGATCCGGTGGGGCAGCTGCTGGTCATGGCGCTGCTCGGGTCGGTGACGTACGGGATCATCGAGGCTCCGAGCGCAGGATGGCACTCCCCGGTGATCCTGGCCTGCGCGGCCCTGGCCGTCACCTCGCTGGTGGCGCTGCTGGTCTTCGAGCTGCGGCGGGCCGAGCCGCTGATCGACCCGCGGTTCTTCCGGAGCGCACCCTTCAGCGGAGCGACGCTGATCGCGGTCGGCGCCTTCGCCGCGCTGGCCGGCTTCCTGTTCCTGAACACCCTCTACCTCCAGGACGTGCGGGGGCTCGACGCCCTGCACGCCGGGCTCTACATGCTGCCGATGGCGGCGCTGACCTTTGTCTTCGCGCCGCTGTCGGGGCGGCTGGTCGGCAGCCGGGGGCCGCGGCTGCCGCTGCTGATCGCCGGGGCGGCGATGGCGGCGAGCGGGCTGCTGTTCGCCGCTTTCTCCGCCGAGAGCTCGATGCCGCTGCTGTTCACCGGTTACGTGCTCTTCGGGCTGGGCTTCGGCATGGTGAACGCGCCCATCACCAACACGGCCGTCTCGGGGATGCCGCGGGCCCAGGCGGGCGTTGCGGCCGCCATCGCCTCCACCAGCCGGCAGACCGGCGGCACCCTGGGCGTGGCCGTGATCGGCTCGGTGCTGGCGGCCGGGACCGCGGGCGGCGCCTTCGCCGCGGCGGCCGGGCCCGCCTGGTGGATCGTCACGGCCTGCGGGGTGCTCGTGCTGCTCGTGGGCGCCGTGACGAGCGGCCGCTGGGCGAGCGAGACCGCCCGGCGCACCGCCCGCGCGCTGGAGCGGGCGCCGGTGGGCCCGCGGGCCGGCCACCGCCGCTGAGACTTCCGTCCGTCCGTCCGTCCTTCGGTCCGCCCTGCGGTTCGCCCTTCGGGGCTGCACCGGGCTGAACCCAACTATCGAGTGACAGATATTGAAATCTGTCATCGGTCATGCCATTCTCGTTCCATGACCACGAACGTGAACGTGAAGGTCCAACCGACCACCACCGCCCGCCCGGCCCGCACCCTCGGATCCACCGGCCCCTCCGTCTTCCCGCTGGGGCTGGGCTGCATGGGCATGTCCGCGCTGTACGGGGAGGCCGACCGGGCCGAATCCATCGCCACCCTCCACGCGGCCCTGGATGCCGGGGTCACCCTGCTCGACACGGGCGACTTCTACGGCATGGGGCACAATGAGCTCCTCATCGCCGAGGCCCTGCGCACCGCACCCGCCGCCGCCCGAGAGCAGGCCCTGACCAGCGTGAAGTTCGGCGCGCTGCGGACGGTCGAGGGTGGCTTCGCCGGCTATGACGGGCGGCCGGAGGCCGTCCGGAACTTCCTGGCCTACTCGCTCCAGCGGCTCGGCCGCGACCACATCGACATCTACCGGATCGCCCGGGTGGACCCGGCCGTCCCGATCGAGGAGACCGTCGGGGCCATCGCCGAGGCCGTGCAGGCCGGGCATGTACGGCATATCGGCCTCTCCGAGGTCGGCGCCGACACCTTGCGCCGGGCCGCCGCAGTGGCGCCGATCGCGGATCTGCAGATCGAGTACTCCCTCGTCTCCCGCGGCATCGAGGAGGAGATCCTGCCGACCGCCCGCGAGCTCGGCATAGGCATCACGGCGTACGGGGTGCTGTCCCGCGGCCTGATCAGCGGCCACTTCGGACGGGACCGGGAGCTGGCCCCGGGCGACTTCCGCGGCATGAGCCCCCGCTTCCAGGGCGAGAACCTCCAGCGGAACCTGGACCTGGTCGACGCCCTGCGCAAGGTGGCGGAGGAGAAGGGGATATCCGTCGCGCAGACGGCCATCGCCTGGGTGCTCGCGCAGGGCCAGGACATCGTGCCGCTGGTGGGGGCCCGGCGCCGGGATCGGCTGGCCGAGGCACTCGATGCCATGGAGGTGGAGCTCAGCCCCGCCGACCTGGAGGCCGTCGAGGCGGCCGTCCCGGCGGGAGCCGCGGCCGGCGAGCGCTATCCGGCGGCGCAGATGGCCCACCTCGACAGCGAGCACTGAGCTGGCGGTACGGTCATACCCATGCCCCCCGCTGCCGCCGAGCCCCTGACCCCCGAGCGCATCCTCGAAACCACGGAGGACGTGCTGCGCCGCTACGGCCCGACCAAGGCGACCGTGGTGGATGTGGCGCGGGCCCTGGGCGTCAGCCACGGCAGCGTGTACCGGCACTTCCCGTCGAAGTCGGCGCTGCGCGAGGCCGTCACGGACCGGTGGCTCGCCAGGAGCGTCGACCGCCTGGAGGAGATCGCCTCGGCCCCCTCCGAGCCCGCACCCTCCAAGCTCGAAGCGTGGCTGGAAGCCCTCTTCGAGGCCAAGCGCCACAAGGCGGGTGACGACCCGGAGCTGTTCGCGACGTACACGGTGCTGCTCGCCGAGAACAGCGGGGTGGTGGACCAGCACCTGAGCGCGCTGATCGACCAGTTGGCCCGGATCATCGGGGAGGGTGTCGAGGCGGGCTCGCTCGCCGCTCCCGATGTGCGGGCCGCCGCTCGCGCGGTGTTCGACGCCACCGGCCGCTTCCACGACCCTCAGTACGCGGCGGACTGGCGATCCCCCACGATCGTCGCGGAGTTCGAGGCGGTCACCGGCCTGGTGATCCGGGGTCTGCGCGCCTGATCCGGCCACCCAGGGCCGGAGTGTGAGATTCCGGTCACCTTGGTGATCATTTGGGGCGGGGGGTCCTGTTGCGCGACCGCACACCTGCCCTACGTTCCCCCCGACTGCACTCACCAGGCACCTCAGGGGGAAACATGTCCACTGCCCAGGAACTCCCCGGCACCCGGCCGGCACCGCCGGCACGGTCCGGGGGCGCGGCCGCGCTTGGCTGGATCCTGACCATCGGTCTCAACGTGGTCGCGCCGATCATCACGTACAACCAGCTCCACGACCACGGCTGGAGCGAGTTCGGTGCGCTGCTGGCCAGCAGCGCCTGGCCGGTGCTCGACAGCGTGATCAGCCTCGCCTGGCGCCGCAAGCTCGACGAGTTCGCCATCGTCACCCTGGTGTTCCTGGTGATCACGGCCGTCGTCTCGCTCGTCGGCGCGCACTCGGCCCGGGCCCTGCTGATCAAGGACTCCGGCGTGACGGGCCTGTTCGGCCTGCTCTGCCTGGTCACCCTGCTCACACCGCGGCCGCTGATGTTCTACTTCGGCCGCAAGTTCGCCACCGACGGCACGCCCGAGAGCACGGCGTGGTGGAACGGCCTGTGGCAGTTCGAGGGCTTCCGCCGCACGATGATCGTGATGACCACCGTGTGGGGCGTGGGCTACCTCGCGGAGGCCGCGGTGCGGGTCGTCCTGGCCTACCTGCTGCCCACCGACACCATGGTGGTGATCAGTCCGATCATGATCTACGGGGTGCTCGGCGCCCTGGCCCTGTGGACCACGTACTACGGCAAGCGCTCCAAGGCGGAGGGCGAGCGCCGCGCCGCCGAGGCGGCCGCCGCCCAGGCCACGGCCGTCTGAGCCGGCCCCAGGACGACGGTGGCCCGGTACGCAGTGACGCGTACCGGGCCACCGGCCGTTTCAGCGGGCTCCAGCGGGAACTAGCAGCCGAGCAGGCGGCTGCCGAGGTAGCTCTGGATCTGGTCCAGGGAGACGCGCTCCTGCTTCATGGTGTCGCGCTCGCGCACGGTCACCGCGTTGTCGTCGAGGGTGTCGAAGTCGACGGTCACGCAGAACGGCGTACCGATCTCGTCCTGGCGGCGGTAGCGGCGGCCGATGGCGCCCGCGTCGTCGAACTCGATGTTCCAGTTCTTGCGCAGGTCGGCGGCGAGGCCCTTGGCCTTCGGCGACAGCTGCACGTTGCGGGAGAGCGGCAGGACGGCGACCTTGATCGGGGCCAGGCGCGGGTCGAGGCGCATCACGGTGCGCTTCTCCATGACGCCCTTGGCGTTCGGGGCCTCGTCCTCGTTGTACGCGTCGAGCATGAAGGCGAGCATGGCGCGGTTGACACCGGCCGCCGGCTCGATGACGTAGGGGGTGTAGCGCTCGCCGGCCTCCTGGTCGAAGAAGGTGAGGTCCTGGCCGGAGGCGGCGGAGTGGGCCTTGAGGTCGAAGTCGGTGCGGTTGGCCACGCCCTCAAGCTCGGAGAACTCGTTGCCGCCGAAGTTGAAGCGGTACTCGATGTCGGCGGTGCGCTTCGAGTAGTGGGACAGCTTCTCCTTCGGGTGCTCGTACCAGCGGATGTTCTCCTCGCGGATGCCGAGGTCGCGGTACCAGTTCCACCGCTCCTGCATCCAGTACTCCTGCCACTGCTCGTCCTCGCCCGGCTTGACGAAGAACTCCATCTCCATCTGCTCGAACTCGCGCGTGCGGAAGATGAAGTTGCCGGGGGTGATCTCGTTGCGGAAGGACTTGCCCATCTGCGCGATGCCGAAGGGGGGCTTCTTGCGCGAGGTGGTCTGGACCTGGGCGAAGTTGGTGAAGATGCCCTGGGCGGTCTCCGGGCGCAGGTACGCCTTGGAGCCGGTGTCCTGGGTCGGGCCGAGGTGGGTCTCCAGCATGCCGGAGAACTGCTTGGGCTCGGTGAACTGGCCCTTCACGCCGCAGTTGGGGCAGTTGATGTCGGCGAGGCCGTTGGCGGGGACGCGGCCGTGCTTGGCCTCGTACGCCTCTTCCAGGTGGTCCGCGCGGTGACGCTTGTGGCAGGAGGTGCACTCGGTCAGCGGGTCGGAGAAGGTCGCGACGTGACCGGAGGCCACCCAGACCTCGGGGGCCAGGATCACGGAGGAGTCGATGCCGACGATGTCCTCGCGGCCGGTGACCATGGCCTTCCACCACTGGCGCTTGATGTTCTCCTTGAGCTCGACACCGAGCGGGCCGTAGTCCCAGGCAGCCCTGGAGCCGCCGTAGATCTCACTGCACGGGAAAACGAAGCCACGGCGCTTGCTCAGGCTGACGATGGTTTCGATCTTGTCGGCGGCCACGGTGCTCTCTTCATTACGAGGACGAACGGCGAAGTCTTAAGGTTACCGGCGCCCGCACCCCCCCTTTCAAATCGGGCTCCCCTTCAACGATCCCTCCTCCAGGCCCCTCACCAGGGTTTTTGACAACGGTTTCCATCTTTGATGAAAATGGATGTCATGAACGCACGACGCCTGATACCCGCCGCCGCCCTCGCCGGAGCCGTCGCCCTGGGCGCCACGGCCCTGACCGCGTGCTCCGGAGCCTCCGCCTCCGGAGGCGGCAAGGACGGGAAGCTCGACGTCACGGCGTCGTTCTACCCCATGCAGTTCCTGGCCGAACAGATCGGCAAGGAGCATGTGAAGGTCGGCTCCCTGACCAAGCCGGGCGTCGAACCGCACGACCTGGAGATCACCCCGAAGCAGACCGCACAGCTGGCCGAGTCCGACGTGGTGCTCTACCTCAAGTCCCTCCAGCCCGCCGTGGACAAGGCCGTCGCCCAGTCCGGCGTGAAGAACGTCGTCGACGCCGCCACCCTCACCAAGCTGGAGGCCCACGGCGCTTCCGGCCACGAGGACCACGACCACGCGGCGGAGGGCGAGGGCGGGGGCGAGGCGCACGGCCACGACCACGGCGAGGCCGACGAAGACCCCCACATCTGGCTCGACCCGGTCAAGTACGCCGAGGTCGCCAAGGGGGTCGGCGCGGCCCTGCAGAAGGCCGACCCCGAGCACGCCGCGGACTACCGCAGGAACACCGACGAGCTGGTCGGCAAGCTGACCGCCCTCGACACGGAGTTCAAGGACGGTCTGAAGAACACCGCCTCCAAGACCTTCATCACCACCCACTCCGCCTTCGGCTACCTCGCCGAGCGCTACGGCCTCGACCAGGAGGGCATCTCCGGCTTCGACCCCGAGTCCGAGCCGAGCCCGGCCCGGATGAAGGACCTGCAGGCCATCGCCAGGAAGGACAACGTCTCCACGGTGTTCTTCGAGACCCTGGCCAGCGACAAGACCGCCAGGACCCTCGCGGCCGACACGGGTCTGAAGACCGATGTCCTCGACCCGCTTGAGGGAATCACCGACACGTCCCAGGGCGCTGACTACTTCGCGGTCATGCGGTCCAACCTGAAGAACCTCCAGAAGGCACTGGGTACCAAGTAATGGCAGTAGCAGCAACGGAGGCGCGTGCCATGCAGTCCAAGCCCGCACAGGCCACGGACCAGCCCGTCATATCCCTGCGCGGGGCCACGGCCTCGCTCGGCTCGCGCCCCGTGCTGCGCGGGGTCGACCTCGCCGTCCGCCGCGGTGAGGTCGTCGCCCTCCTCGGCGCCAACGGCTCCGGCAAGTCGACGGCCGTACGCGCCGTCGTCGGCCAGGTGCCGCTGTCCGACGGCACGCTGTCCCTGTTCGGCACCGACTTCTCCCGCTTCCGGGGCTGGTCGCGCATCGGGTACGTCCCGCAGCGCACCACGGCCGCCAGCGGCGTCCCCGCCACCGTCCGCGAGGTCGTCTCCTCCGGCCGCCTGGCCCGCTCCCGCTTCGGCATCCTGCGCAAGGCCGACAAGGCCGCCGTCGAGCGGGCCCTGGCCCTGGTCGACATGGGCGCGCACGCCGACGCCTCGGTCAACGCCCTCTCCGGCGGCCAGCACCAGCGCGTGCTGATAGCCCGGGCCCTCGCCGTCGAGCCCGAACTGCTGATCATGGACGAGCCGATGGCGGGCGTGGACCTCGCCAACCAGGAGGTCCTCGCCACCGCCGTACGCGAGCAGGTCGCCGCCGGCACCACCGTCCTGCTCGTCCTGCACGAGCTGGGCCCGCTGGAGCCGCTGATCGACCGCGCCGTCGTCCTGCGCGACGGCTGCGTCGTCCACGACGGCCCGCCCCCGCAGGCCGTGGGCCAGCACGCCCTGCCCGGCCACGACCACGTACACCCCCACGCGGCGCACGACGCCGAGCCGCTCCGGACGGGACTGCTGAGCTGATGGACCTCCTGAACTACGCCTTCATGCAGCGGGCGCTGCTCGCGGCCGTACTGGTCGGCCTCACCGCCCCCGCCATCGGCACGTACCTCGTCCAGCGGCGGCAGGCCGTCATGGGAGACGGCATCGGGCACGTGGCCATGACCGGTGTCGCCCTCGGCTTCCTGCTGAACGCCAGCCCGGTGTGGACGGCCACGCTGGTCGCCGTCCTCGGCGCGGTGGGCATGGAGCTGATCCGCTCCCGCGGCAGGACCAGCGGCGACATCGCGCTCGCCATGCTCTTCTACGGGGGCCTGGCCGGCGGCGTCATGATCATCAACCTGGCTCCGGGCGGCTCCACGGCCAACCTGACCAGCTACCTCTTCGGCTCGATCACCACCGTCTCCGCCGAGGACGTCACCGCGGTGGTGATCCTCGCGGCGCTCGTCCTCGCCGTCACGCTGGGCCTGCGCCGCCAGCTGTTCGCGATCTGCCAGGACGAGGAGTTCGCCCGGGTCACCGGCCTGCCGGTACGCGCCCTGAACCTGCTGATGGCCGTCACCGCCGCCGTCACCGTCACGGTGGCCATGCGGATCGTCGGCCTGCTGCTGGTGAGCGCCATGATGGTGATCCCGGTCGCCGCCGCGCAGCGGGTGACCCGCGGGTTCACCGCCACGCTGACGGTGGCCATGGTGATCGGCGTGCTGGTCTCGCTCTCCGGCACGGTGGCCACGTACTACATCGACGCCCCCTCCGGCGGCACCATCGTGCTGCTCGCGATCGGCGTCTTCATGGTGATGACCGCGCTCTCCACGCCGCTCGCCCGGCGGCGGGCGAATGCGGCGAGGGCCGCTGAAGCGGTCTGCACGCGCGATGATGTGAAGGTCTAGGAGGGACGGCCTCCTGGCACAATGGGCCGAGGCCGATACGAGGAGGAACCGGTGGCGACTGCGCCTGGCGAGACGAATACCGCGCCAGTACGAGGACGATCCACCCGGCAGCGGGCAGCCGTGGCGGCGGCGCTGGACGAGGTGGACGAGTTCCGCAGCGCCCAGGAGCTGCACGACATGCTCAAGCACCGCGGGGATTCCGTGGGCCTGACCACCGTGTACCGCACCCTCCAGTCCCTCGCCGACGCGGGCGAGGTCGATGTGCTGCGCACCAGCGACGGCGAGTCGGTCTACCGACGGTGCTCCACCGGGGACCACCACCACCACCTGGTCTGCCGCAAGTGCGGCAAGGCCGTCGAGGTGGAGGGCCCGGCGGTGGAGAAGTGGGCGGAGGCCATCGCGGCCGAGCACGGCTATGTGAACGTCGCCCACACGGTGGAAATCTTCGGCACCTGTGCCGACTGCGCGGCCGCCGCCTCCTAGCGCCTTCGCAGGTTCCGGTCGATCAGGGCCCGTACCCGCTCCAGCTCGGCGGGGGTCAGGGCGCCCCGCTTGGGCAGCCAGGCCAGGTCGCCGGTCCCGTGGTACGCGAAGACGAAGAGGCCGCGGGTCTCGGCCCAGCCGGTCAGCTGGTGCCACACGGTGCGGCGGCGGTCCCGTCGGGCCGGTGGTTCACCATTCCCGTCTCGGAGACGGTGCAGCGGTACCCGGGGTAGTGCGAGGCACGGGCGCGCATCCGGCGCGTCGTCCGCCACCACTCCAGCGCCAGGCAGACGCCGCCGAGGCAGTTCCCACCCCGGCCGCGAAGGCCAGCCCGGCCGGGTCCGTCTCCCGGCCGTGCCGGACCGCGATCACCGCGCACACCACCAGCGGGAGCAGCAGCAGCCGCAGCAGCAGCCGCCTGCGGCCCCGCGGCGACCCGACAGCGAGCCACCGCAGCACCTCGCGCACGTCACCGCGGTCGCTCCGCAGTGCAGCTCCACCGCCTCGGCGCTTCCCGGGGCCTCCCTCATGTCCATGACGGCAGGGCGTAACCGGCGTCAGCCGGCCGGGGACTCGGGCTGGTTCGGCACCGCGCCGCCGAAGCGGCGGTCGCGCTGGGCGTACTCCAGGCAGGCCTGCCAGAGGTTGCGGCGGTCGAAGTCGGGCCACAGCACGTCCTGGAAGACCATCTCGGCGTACGCGCTCTGCCAGAGCAGGTAGTTGGAGGTGCGCTGCTCGCCGCTCGGGCGCAGGAAGAGGTCCACGTCCGGCATGTCCGGGTAGTACATGTACTTCGCGAAGGTCTTCTCGTTGACCTTCGACGGGTCCAGCCTGCCCGCGGCGACATCGCGTGCGATCGCCTGAGCCGCGTCCGCGATCTCCGCGCGGCCGCCGTAGTTCACGCAGAAGTACAGCGTCATCGCGTCGTTGTCGACGGTCTGCTCCTGGGCGACCTGGAGCTCCTGGACGACCGACTTCCACATCTTCGGCATGCGGCCGACCCAGCGGATGCGGATGCCCAGCTCGTTCATCTCGTCGCGGCGGCGCCGGATGACATCGCGGTTGAAGTTCATCAGGAAGCGGACCTCGTCGGGCGAGCGCTTCCAGTTCTCCGTCGAGAAGGCGTACAGGGAGAGGTTCTTGACGCCCATCTCCAGGCAGCCCTTGAGCACGTCCAGTACGACGCCCTCGCCGACCTTGTGTCCCTCGGTGCGCGGCAGTCCGCGTTCCTTGGCCCAGCGGCCGTTGCCGTCCATGACCACCGCGACGTGGTTCGGGACGAGCTCGCTCGGGATCTTCGGCGGGCGCTCACCGGACGGGTGCGGCTCGGGAACCTTGTACTCCCTGCGAGAGCGTCCCAGAATCCCGCGTCGTGCCATGTGCCCAGCTCCTATTTCTCGACGTATCGCAGGGAGCGTAGCCCGCGCTCCAGATGCCAGTGCAAGTAGGCGGAAACGAGCCCGCTGCCCTCCCGCACGTACCGCGCCTCGCACGCGTCCGCATGCCCCCAGTCGCCCGTCAGCAGGGCGCTGAGCAGGGCGATGGCCTCCGACGAGGGTACGACGCTGCCGGCCACCCGGCAGTCCCCGCATATGACCCCGCCCGCGGCGACGGAGAAGTGGCGGTTGGGCCCGTGGATCCCGCACCTCGCACAGTCCGTGAAGCTGGGCGCGTAGCCGTTGACGGCGAGCGAGCGCAGCAGGAAGGCGTCGAGGATGAGGTTCGGCTCGTGTTCCCCGCGGGAAAGCGTGCGCAGGGCGCCGATGAGCAGCAGGTACTGCTGGACGGCGGGCTCGCCCTCGTTCTCGGTGAACCGCTCGGCGGTCTCCAGCATCGCGGTGCCGGCGGTGTAGCGGGCGTAGTCGGTGACGATGCCGTTGCCGTACGGGGCGATGATCTCGGTCTGGGTGCACAGCGGGAGGCTGCGGCCCACCAGTTCGCTGCCGCGGGCGAAGAACTGCACATCGGCGTGGGAGAAAGGTTCCAGCCGGGCGCCGAACTTGGACTTCGTGCGCCGGACCCCGCGGGCGACGGCCCGCACCCTGCCGTGGCCGCGGGTGAGGAGCGTGATGATGCGGTCCGCCTCACCCAGCTTCTGGGTGCGCAGCACGATGCCGTCGTCGCGGAACAGACTCATGGAGCCATTGTCCCCTGTGCGGGCACGGCGTCGGCCCCCCGCCCGGACACGGGTCCGGGCGGGGGACCGACGCCCCTTGGGAGGGTCAGGATGCCGGTGCGGCCTCCTCGTCCGCGTCCGCCTTCGCGGGTCCGACGACGGCTGCGGCCACGGCGGCGCCGACCGTGGCCTCGGCCACCGTCGCGGCTTCGCCGCCGTCCGCCTTCGCCTCGGGTGCCGCGGCCGCCGCGGGCGCCTTGTCGGCCTTGGGCGCCGCGTCCGGTGCGGCAGCCTCGGCCGCCGCCTCGGTCTGCGGCTCGGTCTCGGCCGGAGCCTCTGCACCGGCTTCGGCCTCGGTCTGTGCCGGGGCCGCCGCCTGGGCGGGCACCGCTGCCGCGGCGACCGCGGAGCCGTGCGCATCGTCCTTGGCCAGCCCGTTGAAGACCAGGTTCAGCACGATCGCGGACGTGGCACCGAGCGTCACGCCGCTGTTGAGGAGCGAGGAGAGGTCCGTGTCCATGTGGTCCTTGAAGAGGACCGGGACGGTGGCGGGGAGCAGGGCGAAGGCCAGGGAGACACCCACGACCAGCGCGTTCTTCTCCTCCTTCAGGTCCACCTTGGCCAGGGTCTGGATACCGGCCAGGGCCACCATCGCGAACATGACCGTCGCGGCGCCGCCGAGGACCCCGTGCGGGACGGCGGCGACGATGGCCGCGGCCTTCGGGAGCAGCCCGAGGATGATCATGAACACGCCCGCGGCGACCACGACGAACCGGCTCTTGACCTTGGTCATCCGGACCAGGCCGACGTTCTCGGCGAAGGCGACGTACGGGAAGGAGTTGAGGACGCCGCCGAGCGCGGTCGCGGCCCCGTCGGCACGCAGGGCGCGGGCCACGGTCTCGCTGTCGATGTCCTTGCCGACGATGTCGCCGACCGCGTACGTGTCACCGGTCGTCTCGACCATGGTGATCAGCATCACGATCAGCATCAGGAGGATCGGGAACCAGGCGAACTTCGGGGCTCCGTAGTGGAACGGGGTGGTGACACCGACCCACTCCGCGTGGGTCACGTCCCCGAACGCGGCATCCCCGAGCAGGAAGGCGACGAGCGTGCCGCCGACCAGGCCGAGCAGGATGGAGATGCTGGACAGGAAGGGCTTGCCGAGCTTCATCAGGACGAGGATGAAGAGCATGGTGCCGCCGGCGTAGGCGAAGTTCTTCGGGTCGCCGAAGCCGGGACTCCCGAGGCCGCCCGCGGCGTCGTTCAGGCCGACCGGGATCAGCACGATGCCGAGCACCGTGATCACCGTGCCGGTGACCACCGGCGGGAAGAGCCGCATGACGGTGCGGAACGCCTTGGCGGGCAGCCAGGCGAAGGCGAAGGTGGCGAGGCCGGCCGTGATCACCGCGCCGTAGATGACGAGGAGGCCGGCCGTCCCGCCGCCCGCTCCCAGCCCGATCGCGATCATCGGGGACACCGCGGTGAAGGTCACGCCCTGGATCAGCGGCAGGCGCGCACCGATGCGGCCCATGCCCCAGGCCTGGATGATCGAGGCGATACCGCAGGTGAACAGGTCTGCGTTGATCAGATAGACGAGCTGCTCCGTGGTGAGCCCGAGGGCGCCGCCCACGATGATCGGAACGATCACCGCGCCGGCATAGAACGCGAGTACGTGCTGGAAGCCGTACAGGGCGAGCTTGGGGAGGGGGAGCACCTCGTCGACCGGGTGGGTGCTCTGCTCTCCGTCGGCGGAGAGCCGGGCGGCGACACGTGCCATTGCCTTGCCCTTCAAGAAGTGGGTGATCGAGAGGAATCTGGTTATCCCTGGCCGGAGTGGGTCGCTATCCCGTTGGTCCGCCGGGGTTGTCAGTGCGTTCTCGTGAAGCGAAGCCGCGCTGTGTTACCGGCGGCGTCTCGTCATGTGACCGGAATTGAACGCCTGTGGGAGGGCTCACAGATATCGGAGACTTCGACAAATTGTTGACCTCTGACGGGTCCTGATCTGTGGGTTTCTCCAGTAGCCGTCCCAGCCCCGGAAGGCGTATGGGAAAAGGCGGTCGAACGGACCGGTCACTCGCACGCCGCCGCCCGTTCTACGCGCGGCCAACTGCACGAACGCGCGGCCGCGCCGGTCGGCGGGCTCCCACCCGGGGCCTCGCTCCGGCCGTCCGAGGGGTGGGACGGCCCCCGCGCCCGTCGGGCCCCGGCACGCTCGATTCCGGCCGCGCGAGGCCGGATTGTTACCTCCACTCGGCCCGTTTCGGGCGGATTCGGGCCGCCTTCCTCACGCAGGAGGCCCGGCTCGGGACGCGTGGCACGCATCCCGGGCCGGGCCCGACGCCTCTGAACCGGGAGGGCTACGGCGCACGCACCGCCGACAGCAGGCGGGCCACCTCGTCCGTGCCGAGCCTCAGCGCCGTCCCCACCGTGGCCAGCACCTCGCGCTCCGCCGGGATGTACGGCCCGTCCGCGAGGGCGATCCGGGCGCCCTGCAGCAGGAGCGACTCCCGGCCCGGTCCGGCGAGGTGCGGGGCCAGCGGCTCCAGCGCCTCGTGGAGCTCTATGGCCAGCGCCGCGCCGCAGCATTCGGGGTCGTCGTAGAGCCCGAGCCTGCCCTCGTCGGTGGCCAAGGCCGCCACCAGGGACTCCAACTGCTCCTCCGTGCAGTCCTGGAAGCCCGCCGCCCGTACGGCCGACACGGCGGCCTCCAGGGCGCTGCGCGAGGCCGTACCGCCGGCCGCCAGCACGGCCAGCGCCACGGTGTGCACGGCGTCGCGCAGCATCGCCGAGAAGCGGGTGGTGGTGAGGTGGTCGAGGACCTCCGTGTCGAAGCGCTCGCGGCAGCCGTGGCACTCGACGATCGGCCCGACGTGGCCGCGCGGCAGCAGCGGGACGCCGAGGACGGTGAACCGGCGGCGCCCGGTGCGTCGGCGGTAGTTGCGGTCGCCACCGCAGCCGGGGCAGAAGAACTCCCCGTCACCCACGGTGCTCCAGGTGGTACGGAGGCCCCAGACCCTCACCTTCCGGCCGTCCCCACCCCGAACTGGCAGCACGTCGCACCTCCGTAGCCTTCCGGCAGCATCGCCGGGTTGGCGTGATGTTAGCCACATCGGTGAGGATGCGTCAGTCGTGTGACAGGACAACCTCGCGCCGGACTCGGACTTGGCCGAACTGCGCCCCCGGAAACGGCGGTGCCCCGCCCCGCCCCGGAGGGGCGGCACGGGGCCCGGACGTGCAGGGGGTCAGCGGCCCGCGCGGTTGACGGCGGAGATGACCGCCTTCAGGGAGGCGCGAGTGGTGTTGGCGTCGATGCCGATGCCCCACAGGACGCGGCCGTCGATCGCGCACTCGATGTACGAGGCTGCCACGGCCGAGGCGCCCTCGCTCATCGTGTGCTCGGTGTAGTCCAGCAGTCGGGCGTCGATGCCGATGCCGGCCAGAGCGTCGAAGAACGCGGAGATCGGACCGTTGCCGGTGCCGTTCAGGACCGTTTCCACACCGTCCACGACCGCCTCGACGGTCAGCGTGTCCGTACCGTCCTTGTCGGTGGCCGTCGAGCCCGAGCGCAGCTGGATGCGGCCCCACGGGTTCTCCGGGTTGGGCAGGTACTCGTCCTGGAAGACGGACCAGATCGCCTTCGGCGTGACCTCGCCGCCCTCGGCGTCGGTCTTGGCCTGGATGATGCGCGAGAACTCGATCTGCATGCGGCGCGGCAGGTCCAGCTTGTGGTCGTTCTTCAGGACGTACGCGATGCCGCCCTTGCCGGACTGCGAGTTGACGCGGATGACCGCCTCGTAGGAGCGGCCGACGTCCTTCGGGTCGATCGGCAGGTACGGGACCGCCCACTCGATCTCGTCCACGGTCTTGCCCTGGGCGGCCGCGTCGGCCTCCATGGCGTCGAAGCCCTTCTTGATGGCGTCCTGGTGGGAGCCGGAGAAGGCGGTGTAGACCAGGTCGCCCGCGTAGGGGTGGCGCGGGTGGACCTCCATCTGGTTGCAGTACTCGCTGGTGCGGCGGATCTCGTCGATCTGCGAGAAGTCGATCTGCGGGTCGATGCCCTGGGAGAAGAGGTTCATGCCCAGCGTGATCAGGTCGACGTTGCCCGTGCGCTCGCCCTGCCCGAACAGGCAGCCCTCGATGCGGTCGGCGCCGGCCATCAGGGCCAGCTCGGCGGCCGCCACGGCGGTGCCGCGGTCGTTGTGCGGGTGCACGGAGATGCAGATGTGCTCGCGGCGGGTCAGGTGGCGGGCCATCCACTCGAAGCGGTCCGCGTGCGTGGACGGCGTCGAGCGCTCCACGGTGGCCGGCAGGTTCAGGATGATCTCGCGGCCCGGGCCGGGCTGCCAGACGTCGCAGACGGCCTCGCAGACCTCCAGGGCGAAGTCCAGCTCGGTGTCGGTGAAGATCTCGGGGCTGTACTGGTAGCCGAAGGTGGTCTCCGGGCCCAGCAGCTTGTCGGCGTACTCCATGACCAGGCGGGTGCCGTCGACGGCGATCTGCTTGATCTGCTCCTTGGAGCCGCGGAAGACGACTCGGCGGAAGGTCGGGGCGGTCGCGTTGTACAGGTGCACGGTGGCCCGCTTTGCGCCGACCAGGGACTCCACGGTCCGCTCGATCAGGTCCTCGCGGGCCTGGGTCAGCACGGAGATGGTCACGTCGTCCGGGATCGCGCCCTCTTCGATGATGGAGCGTACGAAGGCGAAGTCGGTCTCACCGGAGGACGGGAAGCCGACCTCGATCTCCTTGTAGCCCATGCGCACCAGCAGGTCGAACATCTCGCGCTTGCGGGCGGGGGTCATGGGGTCGATCAGCGACTGGTTGCCGTCGCGCAGGTCGGTCGACAGCCAGCGGGGAGCCTTGGTGACACGGGCGTCCGGCCAGGTGCGGTCCGGCAGGTCCACCTGCTCGTAGAAGCCGTACTTGTGGATCGGCATGCCGGAGGACCGCTGCGTGTGGGTCGCGTTCGTGATCGGCGTGGGGCGACCGGCGAAAGTGTGCTGGCTCATGGCGTAGGGCTCCTCGCGTGTCCGCGTTAGTTCGCTGGGACGGCCGACGGACGGGTCGTAAAATCCGCAACACCAAACTCCGCGGGGAGGGGGTCGGCCTACGACTACAGGCCCTCGCCGCGGCAGCTAAGGAGAAGCAGCCCGAAACGCATGATGGGCCGAGACTAGCTGAGCCGCGCCGTACGCGGGGACCTGTTTCAGTATGCAAGACCTACGTGTCCGATTTGTACTGAATGTGAGTTACGCCTCCTCTCACCCCGCCAGGTCAGGCGGATCCGTCAATGCGGTGCGACGGCTTTCAGACAACCGAATGAATCATGGTTGCAGGTAGTGACAGCCCTATGACGCACTGCCACATTGCCGGGATGGATGCCTCCCACGTTCTCCGCCACCACCCCGTCTTCTGCACGGTGGTCCCGCCCCACCTGCTCGACAAGATCGCCCAGGCCGGGACCGCCCGGCGCGCGGACGCCGCACAGCGCACCCTGGAACAGGACGCCCTGCTGCGCACCCGCCGCCGTGTCACGGCCGTGCGCGCGCTCGCCGTGACCCCTGCCGAACCCGCCGGCGACGACCCGCGCCGGACCGTCTACGACGCCCAGCACCGCACGCGGCTGCCCGGGAAGAAGGTGCGCGGGGAGGGGGAGGCGGCAAGCAAGGACGCCACCGTCAACCGCGCGTACGCGGGGCTCGGGGCCACGTACGAGCTCTTCCTCAAGGCCTACGGGCGCCGGTCGATCGACGGCTCCGGGCTGGCGCTGGACGCGAGCGTCCACTACGGCGAGGACTACAACAACGCCTTCTGGGACGGGCAGCAGATGGTCTTCGGCGACGGGGACGGCGATCTGTTCGTCGACTTCACCGTCTCGGTGGACGTGATCGGGCACGAGCTCACCCACGGCGTCACGCAGTACACGGCCAACCTCCAGTACCACGGGCAGTCGGGCGCGCTGAACGAGTCGATGTCCGACGTCTTCGGCTCCCTGATCAAGCAGTACTCGCTGGACCAGACGGCCGAGCAGGCCGACTGGCTGATCGGCGCCGGGCTGCTGGGGCCGAGCGTCAGCGGCGTCGCCCTGCGCTCGATGAAGGCGCCGGGGACGGCGTACGACGACGACGAGCTCGGCAAGGACCCGCAGCCGGCCACCATGGACGGCTATGTGCACACCAGCCGGGACAACGGCGGGGTCCACATCAACTCGGGCATCCCCAACCACGCCTTCTACCTCGCGGCCACCGAGCTCGGCGGCAAGGCGTGGGAGCGGGCCGGGAGGATCTGGTACGACACGCTGACCGGAGGCGAGCTCGCCCCGGACGCGGACTTCGCGGACTTCGCCCGGCTGTCGACCGCGACGGCCGTGTCCCTGTACGGCGAGGGCGGTGCGGAGCACCAGGCACTCCAGAAGGCGTGGTCGACGGTCGGCCTGGGGTAGAAGGCCGGGCATGCGGATCGTTGTGGTGCGGACGGGCGGTTTCACCGGCATCGAGCGCCGGGCCGAGGTGGACACCTCGGGCCGGCCCGACGAGGAGGAGTGGCGGGCCCTGGCCCTCGCGGCGCTGGTGCCCGCTCCGCCGGGGCTTCCCGCGGACCGGGTCCGGGACGGGTTCTCGTACCGGATCACGGTGGACGGCCGGGCCGTGCTCTGCCATGACCCGAATCTCTCGGACGCACAGCGGACGCTGATCTCGCGCGTGCTCAAGGAGGGCGCCTGAGTCCGTACGGCGGGGTCCGTTTTTGCCGGAACGGCAAGGTTCCTTGGCGGGGCGCGGGGCGGCGGCGCAGCATCGGGCTGTCCGCTCACCGCACGGGAAGAAGCCCCGCATGACACAGCAGCACCACGACCACGACCAGCACGCCCGCCACGCCGACCGCGTTGCCGAAGGGGGCGCGGGCGAGGAGTACTGGAACGACCGCTACCGCGAGAGCACCCGCGTCTGGAGCGGCAACCCCAACGCCGCTCTGGTCCGGGAGGTTGCGCAGCTCGCCCCGGGCAGGGCGCTCGACCTCGGCTGCGGGGAGGGCGCCGACGCCGTCTGGCTGGCCCGCCAGGGCTGGCGGGTGACCGGCACCGACATCTCCGGCGTCGCCCTGGAACGGGCGGCCGCCCATGCCGCCGAGGCGGGGGTCGCCGACCGCGTCGACTGGCAGCGGCACGACCTCGCGGAGTCCTTCCCGGCCGGGGAGTTCGACCTGGTCTCCGCCTGTTTCCTGCACACGTACGGGGAGTTTCCGCGCGACCGGATCCTGCGGACGGCCGCCGCTGCGGTGGCCCCCGGCGGGGTCCTGCTGGTCGTCGGCCACGCCGGCTGGGCGCCCTGGCAGACCGAGGAACGCCCCGAGGTGCACTTCCCGACCCCGGACGAGGTGCTGGCGCAGCTGGAACTGCCCGACGGCGCCTGGGAGGTCCTGCTCGCGGAGGAACACGTACGGGTCCAGGACCAGCCCGACGGCCGGCCCGGAACCCGTACGGACAACGCGGTGAAGGTACGGCGGCTCGCCCAGGCCTCTTGACCCGTGTCGTCGGACCCGGCGGCCGCGGCGGCTGGGCTCAGAAGCCGAGCTTGCGCAGCTGCTTGGGGTCGCGCTGCCAGTCCTTGGCGACCTTCACGTGCAGGTCCAGGAAGACCGGAGTGCCGAGCAGCGCCTCGATGTGCTTGCGCGACTTCATCCCGACCTCCTTGAGGCGGGAGCCCTTCGGGCCGATGATGATCCCCTTCTGGCTCGGCCGCTCGATGTAGACGTTCGCGTGGATGTCCAGCAGCGGCCGGTCCGCGGGGCGGTTCTCCCGGGGGATCATCTCCTCGACGACCACGGCGATGGAGTGCGGCAGCTCGTCCCGTACGCCTTCCAGCGCGGCCTCGCGGATCAGCTCGGCCACCATCACCATCTCGGGCTCGTCGGTGAGGTCGCCCTCCGGGTAGAGCGGGGGGCTCTCCGGCAGAAGCGGCGCGATCAGGTCCGCGAGCAGCTGGACCTGGTTGTCGCCGACCGCCGAGACGGGGACGATCTCGGCCCACTCGATGCCGAGCTCCGCGCCGAGCTGGTGGATCGCGAGGAGCTGCTCGGCCAGGGCCTTGGAGTCGACCAGGTCGGTCTTGGTCACGATCGCGATCTTGGGGGTCTTCTTGATCCCCGCGAGTTCCTTCGCGATGAACTTGTCACCGGGGCCGAGCTTCTGGTCGGCCGGCAGGCAGAAGCCGATGACGTCGACCTCGGCCCAGGTGGTCCGCACGATGTCGTTGAGCCGCTCGCCGAGGAGCGTGCGCGGCTTGTGCAGGCCGGGCGTGTCCACCAGAACGAGCTGGGCGTCGGGGCGGTGCACGATGCCGCGGACGGTGTGGCGGGTGGTCTGCGGCCGGTTGGAGGTGATCGCGACCTTGGTACCCACGAGTGCGTTGGTCAGGGTCGACTTCCCCGCGTTGGGGCGGCCGACGAAGCAGGCGAAGCCCGCACGGTGCGGGCCGGTGGACTCGGGGGAACGATCGCTCATACGGGCCATTCTCCCCGATGCCGCCCCCGGCGCCGACCAGGCCGCGGCGGCGGGGGCGGGCACGGGCCACGACAGGGTCGGCAGCAGGGTCGCCGTGTACACGCCCGGCTGGGTGCCGGGGCCACCCGGAGCACGCCCGGGCTGCCGGCGGCGCAGCGGCTCGGGCTCCCCGGGGCGGCCGTGCACGAGGGGGCCGGCCGGCGCGCCGCCCGGGGACCGGACGGCGCCGGGTCCGGTGAAGTCCGTCACCCTGCCGGTCAGCGACCACCCCGCGGTCTGCCCCACGCGACCGTGATCGTGACCGTCCCGATCCGGCCGGGGGCCGCTCCCCCTCGGCGGCGGCCGGCGGGAGAGGTCAATGCTCGGATCCACCCTCTCCTGATGGACCGTCAGGAGAGGTCGCGGTGCGGCCCCTGGCGCGGAAGGTGCGCCGGTAGGCCGTCGGGCTCACGCCCAGCGCCGCCTGGACGTGCTTGCGCAGCGACTGCGCCGTCCCGAAGCCGGCCTCCCGCGCCACCTGTTCCATCGGCAGCTCGGTGCGTTCCAGCAGCCGCCGGGCCCGCTCCACCCGCTGCCCGGTGATCCATTCGCCGGGGCTGATCCCCGCCTCCTCGCGGAACCGGCGCGTGAAGGTCCGTACGGACATGGCCTCCTGGCGCGCGAGGTCCACCAGGCGCACCGGCTCGTGCAGCCGGTCCAGCACCCAGGCGCGGGCTGCGGCGGTGCTGGCGAGCTGCGGCTGCGGCACCGGGCGCTCGATGAACTGGGCCTGCCCGCCGTCGCGGTGGGGCGGTACGACCGTGCGCCGGGCCACCTCGTTGGCGACGGCGGCGCCGTGGTCGCGGCGCACGATGTGCAGGCACAGGTCGATGCCCGCGGCGACTCCGGCGGAGGTCAGCACGTCCCCGTCGTCGGTGTAGAGCACGCCGGGATCCACCCGTACGGCCGGGAAGAGGCCCTGGAAGTGCTCGGCGGAGGCCCAGTGGGTGGTGGCGGGGCGGCCGTCGAGGTATCCCGCGGCGGCCAGGACGTAGCCGCCCGTGCAGATGGAGACGAGCCGGGTGCCGGCCCGGATGTGGGTGAGGGCGGCGGCGAGCTCGTCGGTCAGCCGCCCCTTCTCGTACACCGGGCCGAGCTCGTACGAGGCGGGCACGACCACCGTGTCGGCCGTGGCGAGCAGTTCCGGCCCGTGCTCGACGTCGATGGCGAAGTCGGCGTCGGTGCGCACCGGCCCGGGGGCGAGGGCGCAGGTGAGGATCTCGTAGAGCGGCGTCCCGGTGGAATCCCTGGCCCGGCCGAAGATCCGGTGCGGGATGCCGAGCTCGAAGGGCAGCAGCCCGGTCAGTGCGAGGACGACGACACGGTGAGGGACCATGGCCCGATCGTATCGAAGGGTGTCGTTCAGGCCACTGTCGTACGGGGGCGCCCGGCCGGAAGCTGTCGGGGTGACGCAGACAGCCCCCGCCTCCACGCCCGCCCCGGCCCCCGCCCGCACCGCCGGGCCCGGACGTATCCACCGCGCCTGGTTCGTCGCGGTCGTCACCTTCGTGACGATCATCGGAGCCGCGGCCTTCGCCTCCCTGCCCGGTCTGCTCATCGAGCCGCTGCACGAGGAGTTCGACTGGTCGCGCGGGACGATCGGCTTCGCGGTCTCGGTGAACCTCGCGCTGTACGGGCTCACGGCCCCCTTCGCCGCCGCGCTGATGGACCGTTTCGGCATCCGCCGGGTCGTGGCGCTGGCCCTGCTGGTGATCTCCGGAGGGTCCGTCGCCACCGTGTGGATGACCGCGGCCTGGCAGCTGGTGCTGTTCTGGGGCGTGCTCGTGGGGCTCGGCAGCGGCTCGATGGCGCTGGCCTTCGCGGCGACGGTGACCAACCGCTGGTTCACCGCCCGGCGGGGCCTGGTCACCGGGATCCTGACCGCGGCCGGGGCCTCCGGTCAGCTGGTCTTCCTGCCGCTGCTGTCCTGGCTGGTGGAGCACCACGGCTGGCGGCCGGCGGCCGTGACGGTCTCGCTGGCGGCGCTGTCCGTGGCCCCGTTCGTGTGGCTGCTGCTGCGGGACCACCCGGCGGACGTGGGCCTCGCCCCGTACGGGGGTGCGTACGTGCCGAAGCCCGCCCCGGTCCCGGGCGCGGCCCGCCGAGCCGTGACGGTGCTGTTCAAGGCGGCGCGGACGGGGCCGTTCTGGCTGCTGGCGGGCACTTTCGCGATCTGCGGGGCCTCGACCAACGGTCTGGTCAAGACCCACTTCGTGCCGGCTGCCCACGACCACGGCATGCCCGTGACCGCGGCGGCCGGACTGCTCGCGGTGATCGGCGTCTTCGACGTGGTGGGCACCGTGGCCTCCGGCTGGTTCACCGACCGCTTCGAGGCGCGGCGGCTGCTGGCCGTCTACTACGCCCTGCGGGGCGTCTCGCTCCTCTTCCTGCCGCTGCTGCTGGCGCCGTCCGTGCACCCGCCGATGGTCTTCTTCATCGTCTTCTACGGCCTCGACTGGGTCGCGACCGTGCCGCCCACGGTCGCCCTGTGCCGTGAGCACTACGGGGAGGACAGCGCGATCGTCTTCGGCTGGGTCCTGGCCTCGCACCAGGTGGGCGCCGCGCTGGTGGCGTTCCTGGGCGGACTGGCGCGGGACGTGTTCGGCTCGTACGACGTCGTCTGGTACGCCTCGGGCGCGCTGTGCGCGATGGCCGCGCTGATGGCGATGGTCATCCGCCGCCGTCCCGTACCCGCCGCCGCGGCGGCGGCGTAACGGCAGCAGCGGCAGCGGACGGCCGGGGTGGGCGGGGGCGGCGGCGGGCGGGGTGACTCAGCCGCCGGCCGGGGTGGTCGACCTGAGCGTGCCGTCGGGGGAGGCCAGCAGGACCGGGGTCGCCGGGCCGCCGAGGTCGCGGACCGCGGCCCGGTCGGCGTCGGCCACCGTCTGCGCCGCGCTGACGACGGCTGCCGCCTCCAGGGACTCGGCCCCGCTCGCCACGGCCATGGCGACGGCGGTCTGGAGCGCGCTCAGCTTCAGGGACTCCAGCTCCACCGTGCCGGCGACGTACGTACGACCCGTCTCGTCGCGCACCGCCGCCCCCTCGGGCACGCCGTTGCGGGCCCGGGCGCTGCGCGCCAGCGTGATGATCTTGGTGTCCTCGGGGTTGACCCCGGTGCTGTCGGTCATGGCGAAAGCATATGGAGCGCCTCGGCGGGGCCGTTGCACGGCCCCGCCGAGGCGCTCTCCCCTCCATCCCCCGTGCCCCCCGGGTCCACGCACTGTGGGGGACTAAACCTACGGCTTACATAAGGAAATCCCGCGCCCGGAAGGTCACTCGCCTCAGTGACCTTCGTCCCACAGACATTCCGGGCGCCGCACTCAAAGCCGGTAGGGGGTGGGGGCCGGTCGGGGTCACGGCCGCCTCGGGGGTCAGGGCCGGTCCAGCCGCAGCCGCTCCGCCCTCGGCAGGCCCGCGACCACCAGGTCGTACGAGTCCTCGACGAGCTCCCGGACCATCGCCTCCGGCAGTCCGCCCACGGTCACCGTGTTCCAGTGCCGCTTGTTCATGTGCCAGCCCGGCGCGACCGCCTCGTGCTCCGCGCGCAGCCGCACCGCGAGCTCCGGTTCGCACTTCAGGTTCACCCTCAGCGGGTCCCCGTCCAGCGCCGACAGCGCGAACACCTTGCCCAGCACCTTGAAGACGGAGGTCTCGGCGTTGAACGGGAACTCCTCCACCGCCGCGTTGAAACCCAGGCAGAAGGCGCGCAGTTCGGCCGGGGTCACTCCCCCGCCCCGCCCTCTTCCCCGGCCGCGGGGAGCGGCTCCACCAGCACCGTCACGATCTTGTTGCGGCGCCCCGCCGGGGACTCCGCCGTCAGCCGCAGCGGCCGCCCGTCCGGCAGTTCCACCACCGCCGAGGCGCCCGCGATCGGCACCCGCCCCAGGGCCTTGGCGAGCAGGCCGCCGACGGTCTCCACGTCCTCGTCGTCGAAGTCCTCGACCTTGAACAGCTCGCCGAGGTCGGTGATGTCCAGACGCGCCGTGACGCGGTAGTGGTCCTCACCCAGGTCCTCGACGGGGGCGAGCTCGCGGTCGTACTCGTCGGTGATCTCGCCGACGATCTCCTCCAGGATGTCCTCGATGGTGACGATGCCCGCGGTACCGCCGTACTCGTCGATGACGACCGCCACGTGGTTGCGCACCTGCTGCATCTCCCGCAGCAGGTCACCGGCGTTCTTGGTGTCCGGCACGAACACCGCGGGCCGCATCGCCGTCGAGACCAGGTCGCTCTCCGCGTCCCGGCTGACGTGCGTCTTGCGGACCAGGTCCTTCAAGTACACGATCCCGACGATGTCGTCCTCGTTCTCGCCGGTCACCGGGATCCGCGAGAAACCGGACCGCAGAGCCAGCGTGGTCGCCTGACGGATCGTCTTGTACCGCTCGATGCAGATCAGGTCCGTCCGCGGCACCATCACCTCGCGCACCAGGGTGTCCCCCAGCTCGAAGACCTGGTGCACCATCCGGCGCTCCTCGTCCTCGATCAGCGACTCCTTCTCCGCCAGGTCGACCAGGGCCCGCAGCTCCGCCTCGGAGGCGAACGGGCCCTTGCGGAAGCCCTTTCCGGGCGTGAGCGCGTTGCCGATGAGGATCAGCAGCTGCGGGATCGGCCCCATCACGCGGGCGAGCGGGACGAGGACGTACGCGGCGGCCGTCGCCGTGTTGAGGGGGTGCTGGCGGCCGATGGTGCGCGGGGAGACCCCGACGGCCACGAAGGACACGAGCACCATCACCGCGATCGCGACGAGCAGCGCCTTCCAGTTCTCGCCGAACTCGTCCAGGCAGACGTACGTGACGAGCACGCCCGCCGCCATCTCGCAGGTGACCCGGACCAGCAGCGCCACGTTCAGGTAGCGGGTCGGGTCGCCGGCGACCTGGGCGAGCTTCTCGCTGCCCCGCCGGCCCTCGCGTACGGCCTGCTCGGCGCGGAAGCTGGAGACCCGGGCGATCCCGGCCTCGGCGCACGCCGCGAACCAGGCCACGACGACCAGCAGCACCGCGCCGGTGATCAGCTGGGGGGCGGTCACGAGACGGTCGGGGCCGGGGACGGACCGGTCATGCCGCGCTCGGAGCGCCAGCCGTCGACGATGGCCGCCTGGAGGCCGAACATCTCGGCCTTCTCGTCCGGCTCCTCGTGGTCGTACCCGAGCAGGTGCAGCACCCCGTGCACGGTCAGGAGCTGGAGCTCCTCGTCCATGGAGTGCTGCGTCGGGGCGTCCTGGCCCTGCTTCTTCGCGACCTCGGGGCAGAGCACGATGTCGCCGAGGAGCCCCTGCGGGGGCTCCTCGTCGTCCTTCGCCGGCGGACGGAGCTCGTCCATCGGGAAGGACATGACGTCGGTGGGTCCGGGCAGATCCATCCACTGGACGTGCAGCTGCTCCATCGCCGCCTCGTCGACGACGATGACGGAGAGCTCGGAGAGCGGGTGGATCCGCATCCGGGTGAGCGCGTAGCGGGCGATGTCGAGGATCGCCTGCTCGTCGACCTCGGTTCCGGACTCGTTGTTGACGTCGATCGACATGGTGCGCTGGGTTCTACTTCCGCTGGTAGCCGTTCCGGGACGGGTTGGCGTCCTGGCTGTCGTCGTACTTCTCGTACGCGTCGACGATACGGCCGACCAGCTTGTGCCGGACGACATCCTCGGACGTGAGCCGCGAGAAGTGGATGTCCGGAACGCCTTCCAGGATCGACTGGACCTGGCGCAGACCCGACTTGGTGCCGCCGGGAAGGTCGACCTGGGTGATGTCACCCGTGATGACGATCTTCGAATCGAAGCCGAGCCGGGTCAGGAACATCTTCATCTGCTCCGGGCTCGTGTTCTGCGCCTCGTCGAGGACGACGAAGGCCTCGTTGAGGGTGCGGCCGCGCATGTAGGCGAGCGGGGCCACCTCGATGGTCCCGGCGGCCATGAGCCGGGGGATCCGGTCCGGGTCGATCATGTCGTGCAGGGCGTCGTACAGCGGCCGCAGGTACGGGTCGATCTTGTCGAAGAGCGTGCCCGGCAGGAAGCCGAGCCGCTCCCCCGCCTCGACGGCGGGGCGGGTCAGGATGATCCGGCTGACCTGCTTGGACTGCAGGGCCTGGACGGCCTTGGCCATGGCGAGGTAGGTCTTGCCGGTACCGGCGGGGCCGATGCCGAACACGATCGTGTTCTTGTCGATCGCGTCGACGTACCGCTTCTGGTTGAGGGTCTTGGGGCGGATGGTGCGGCCGCGGCTGGAGAGGATGTTCTGGGTGAGCACCTCGGCCGGGGTCTCGTCCGGCCCGTTGCCGTTGTCGCTCGCCTTGAGCATGGCGATCGAGCGTTCCACTGCGTCCTCCGTCATCGGCTGCCCGGTGCGGAGCACCAGCATCATCTCGTCGAACAGGCGCTGGATCAGTGCGACTTCCGCCGCTTCGCCGACCGCGCTGACCTGGTTGCCCCGGACGTGTATGTCGACGTCCGGGAAGGCCCGCTCGATCACGCGCAGCAGGGCGTCGCCGGAGCCGAGCACGGCCACCATCGGGTGCCGGGCCGGAACGGTGAAATGGGCGCGCGCCTGGCCCGGCGCCGGGGTCTGGGCTGTGGGTGTCTGAGTCATGGGCCGGCACTGTGGCCTGCACATACCTCCTGCTGAGGGGCCGCGCCGATCGACGACCTCCGGAGTACCAGGGTACGTCGCCGCCCGCACATCCCCGAGGCCTTTTCCAGGCCCCCCGAAGCCGGGGCGGCGGGGGCGCGGTCCCCGAGCCGGACCGGCGCGTGGTGGGGCGGGGCTCGCCGGGCCACCGGCGGAGCCCGGCCGCCGGCTAGCTAGGCGGTGTGGCGGAAGCCGATCGTGGGGACCGCCCGGCGCCGCGGCGCCGCCTCCGCCCCCGGCGGGATCAGCTCGTCCAGGAAGCGGTACCGCCCCCGCAGGGCCTCCGGGGCCGTGCGCCACCAGTGGGCCACCTCCGGCCACCCCGGGGCCGACAGGGAGCCCCCGAACTCCTGGACCGACAGGGCGGCCGTCAGGCCGGCGAAGGCCAGCCGGTCGGCCAGCGGCCAGCCGGCCAGGGTGCCCGTGACGAAGCCCGCCACGTAGACGTCGCCCGCCCCCGTCGGGTCCAGCGCGTCCACCGCGATCCCCGGCACCTCCGCCGTCTCGCCCGTGCGCCCGTCCACCGCGTACGAGCCCTCCGCCCCCATGGTCACCACCGCCACCGGCACCCGGTCCGCCAGCGCCCGCGCCGCCGCCCTCGGACAGTCGGTCCGCGTGTACCGCATCGCCTCGCCCGCGTTCGGCAGGAAGGCCTCGCAGTGCTCCAGGTCGGCCAGTGCCCCGAGGTCCCACCGCCCGCTCCCGTCCCAGCCCACGTCCGCGAAGACGCGCGCCCCGCGCCGGGCGGCCTCCCCGATCCAGCCGTCCCTGCGGCCCGGCCCCAGCGAGGCCACCGCCGCCCGGGTGCGCACCGGGCACAGCGGGAACGGCCCGGTGCCCGCGGGGGGCGGAGCCTCGTGGCCGTGCGAGACCATCGTGCGCTCGCCCTCGTACGCCATCGAGACGGTGACCGGGCTGTGCCAGCCGGGGATGGTGCGCGATCGGGAGAGGTCGATGCCCTCGCCCTGCTCCAGGACGTCCCAGCAGTACTCGCCGTAGTGGTCGTCCCCGAACGCCGCGGCCAGCGACGTCCGCAGCCCGAGCCGGGCCAGCGCCGTGGCCATGTTGGCCACGCCGCCGGGGCTGGAGCCCATGCCGCGCGCCCAGGACTCCGTACCGCGCACGGGGGCCGAGTCGAGGCCGGTGAAGATGATGTCGAGGAAGACCGTGCCGGTCAGGAAGACGTCGCAGCCGGGTTCCTGCGGGTCGCGCAGCGGACCGAGGGGATCCACGGCTGCGTCGCGGCTGGTGAGGCTGTCCCGACTGGTCACGGTGTACTCCCCGTTGGTGCGAAGGCTCGTTTCTGCAAGCGGGCATCGGTGGAAAGCTGCCAGCCCTGCCCGTCCCCGGGTGGACCAAACCCCAGTGTGGCGCACCTCTCACCGACTGTGCCGTCTCCGTGGCGTCGTCCGCCCTCAGGACCGCTTCGGCAGGGGAACCCGTACGAGGTCCGCGGCGATCGTGAGCTCGCCCTCGAAACCGGCCTCGCGGGCCCGGCGTTCGAACTCCGAGGGATCGGAGTAGCGCTGCGAGAAGTGCGTCAGCACGAGGTGGCGTACGCCCGCGTCGCGCGCGACCCGTGCCGCCTGCCCGGCGGTCAGGTGCCCGTGCTCCACGGCCAGCGGCTCGTCCTCGTCGAGGAACGTCGACTCGATGACCAGCATGTCGCAGCCCTCGGCGAGCTCGGCCACGCCGGAGCAGAGCCGGGTGTCCATGACGAAGGCGAAGCTCTGCCCGGGCCGGTGCTCGCTGACCTCGTCGAGCGCGATCCCGTTCAGGCTCCCCTCGCGCTGGATCCGGCCCACGTCGGGGCCCTTGATCCCGTGCCGCCCGAGCAGTTCGGGCACCATCCGGCGTCCGTCGGGCTCGGTGAGCCGGTAGCCGAAGGACTCCACGGGGTGGGAGAGCCTGCGGGCCTCCAGCCGGTACGAGGCCCCCTGGGCCAGCGTCCCGTCCCCGGCCACGGCCTCCTCGCGCAGCTGCACGGTCTCCCGGTAGGCGGTGGCGTACCGCAGCCGGTCGAAGAACTTCTGCCCGGAGGCCGGGTAGTGCGCGGTGACGGGGTGCGGGACCCGGTCGAGGTTGATGCGCTGGATCACCCCGGCGAGTCCGAGGCTGTGGTCACCGTGGAAGTGGGTGACGCAGATCCGGTGGATGTCGTGCGCGGCCACCCCCGCCCGGACCATCTGGCGCTGGGTGCCCTCGCCCGGGTCGAAGAGGATGCCCTCGCCGTCCCAGCGCAGCAGGTAGCCGTTGTGGTTGCGGTGGCGGGTGGGCACCTGGCTGGCGGTGCCCAGCACCACGAACTCGCGTACGGACACGGCTTATCCCGGGGGCCACTGGAGGCCGCGGCCGCCCAGGAGGTGCGCATGCGTGTGGAAGACCGTCTGGCCCGCCCCGACGCCCGTGTTGAACACGATCCGGTAGCCGTGGTCGTCGATCTTCTCCTCGGCGGCGATCTCCCCGGCCACGCGCAGCAGGTCGGCGGTGATCACCGGTTCGGCGGCGGCGAGCGCGGCGGCGTCCGGGTAGTGCACGCGGGGGATGACGAGCACGTGGGTGGGTGCCTGCGGATTGATGTCGCGGAAGGCGACGGTCGTCTCGGTCTCCTTGACGAGGGTCGCCGGGACCTTTCCCGCGACGATCTTGCAGAACAGGCAGTCCTCCTGCGGTTCCCCGGCCATTGCTTCGCCTTCCGTGACGGTGACGCGTGAAAGTTGATCAGCTCGGGCATCGTATCCGGCGGCGCCCGCGCCCTCACGGGGTTTCAGGACCAGCGCCCCGAGCGGGCCAGCAGCACCGCCGCCGCCGCCGTGCCCGCGGTGGAGGTCCGCAGCACCGAGCGGCCCAGACGGTACGGGTGCGCGCCGACCGCCGCGAAGGCCGCCAGCTCCTCCGGGGAGACGCCCCCCTCGGGGCCGACCACCAGGACGACGGAGCCCTCGGCCGGAAGCTCGGCGGCGGCCAGGGCCTGCGAGGGCGCGTCCCGGTCCTCGTGCAGGACCATCGCCAGGTCCGCCTCGGCCAGCAGCGCCGCCACCTGCTTGGTGGACAGGGCCTCCGCCACCTCGGGGAAGCGGACCCGGCGGGACTGCTTGCCCGCCTCCCGGGCCGTGGCCCGCCACTTGGCGAGGGACTTGGCGCCCCGTTCGCCGCGCCACTGGGTGATGCAGCGCGAGGCCTGCCAGGGGACGATCGCGTCCACGCCGGTCTCGGTCATCGTCTCGACCGCCACCTCGCCCCGGTCTCCCTTGGGGAGGGCCTGCACGACGGTGATGCGCAGGGCCGGCTCCGCCTCCCGGCCCGTGGCGGACACCGAGACGACGAGCCGGTCCTTGCCCTCGGCCGCCTTGACGACGCCCTCCGCCCAGCCGCCGCGGCCGTCCGTGAGGACCACCGCCTCGCCCGGGCCGAGCCGCTTCACGGACACCGCGTGCCGGCCCTCCGGGCCGTCCAGCACGCACTCCGGCCCCGCGGGGACCTCCTCGACCACGAACACGGGGGCGGTCATGACGTACTCCTCTTCTGCATGTCGTTCAACGCACTCTGGGCCTCGGCCAGTTCCGCCGCCAGCACCTCCACCAGCTCCCCGGCCGGCAGCGCCCGGGCCAGCCGGTGGCCCTGGCCCGCCCACAGCGCCATCCCCTGGGGGTCCCCGGCGTCGGCGGCCGCCTTGCGCAGTCCTGCCGTCATGTGGTGGATCTGCGGGTACGCGGCGGGCGCGTACGGCCCGTGCTCGCGCATGAAGCGGTTCACCAGGCCGCGGGCCGGCCGTCCGGAGAAGGCCCGGGTCAGCTCCGTGTGCGCGAACAGCGGGTCGGTGAGCGCCCTCTTGTGCAGCGGGTGCGCCCCCGACTCGGGGCACACCAGGAACGCCGTGCCGAGCTGCGCCGCGTCCGCGCCCGCCGCCAGCAGCGCCGCGATCTGCGAGCCGCGCATCAGACCGCCCGCCGCGATGATCGGCAGGGCCGCGGCCTCGCGTACCTGCGCCACCAGCGCGAGCAGTCCCACGCCCGCCGTGCCGTCGGCCTGCGGGTCGTCGCGGTGGGTGCCCTGGTGGCCGCCGGCCTCGATGCCCTGGACGCACAGGGCGTCGGCACCGGCGGCCTGCACGGCGCGCGCCTCGTCGACCGAGGTCACGGTGACGACGGTGTACGTGCCGACCTTGCGCAGGGAGGCGAAGACCGCGGGGGCGGGGCAGCCGTAGGTGAAGGAGACCACGGGGACCGGGTCTTCGAGGAGGATCGCCAGCTTGGCGTCGTAGCCGTCGTCGCTGGTGCCGATGATGTCCTCGTCGGCGAGGGAGACGCCGTACCAGTTGGCCTCGCCGGCCAGCTGCCCCCGGTACGCCTCCACGGCGGCCGGGTCGACGTAGCCGGTCTGCGGCATGAAGAGGTTCACGCCGAACGGCCGCCGGGTGAGTGCGCGCAGCCGCTTGATCTCCTGGTACATGCCGTCGGCGGTCTTGTAGCCGCCGGCCAGGAAGCCCAGCGCGCCCGCCTCGCACACGGCGGCGGCGAGCGGCGGACAGGAGGCGCCGCCCGCCATGGGAGCCTGCACGATCGGGTATGGGGAGAGACCGTTCGGTGCGGAGGACATGGACTGCATCGTGCCATGTCCCGCTCATGGGGCCGAATCATGGCATTCGCCTGGCATAGTCCGCTTCCCGGCGGCTCTCCGCGCGGCCCCGCGGCCCATGCGCCGAGCCCGGTCCGGGGCACCCCCGGACCGGGCTCGTACGTGCTCTGGCGCGTGGCGCAGCAGCCGGTCAGCGGCCGTTGAAGGCGTCCTTCAGGCGGCTGAAAAGGCCCTGCTGGCCCGGCGCGAACTGGCCCATCGGCCGCTCTTCACCGCGCAGCTTCGCGAGCTGGCGCAGCAGCTCCTCCTGCTGGGCGTCGAGCTTCGCCGGGGTCATGACCTCGACGTGGACGATCAGGTCGCCGCGCCCGCCGCCGCGCAGGTGGGTGACCCCGCGACCGTGCAGCGGGATCGACTGGCCGGACTGGGTGCCGGGCCGGATGTCGATCTCCTCCATGCCGTCCAGGGTCTCCAGCGGGCACTTCGTGCCCAGGGCCGCAGCCGTCATCGGGATCGTCACCGTGCAGTGCAGGTCGTCCCCGCGCCGCTGGAAGACCGGGTGCGGGAGCTCGTGGATCTCCACGTACAGGTCGCCGGCGGGGCCGCCGCCCGGGCCGACCTCGCCCTCGCCCGCGAGCTGGATCCGGGTGCCGTTCTCGACACCGGCCGGGATCTTGACCGTGAGGCTGCGGCGGGAGCGGACCCGGCCGTCGCCCGCACACTCGGGGCACGGGGTCGGGACCACGGTGCCGAAGCCCTGGCACTGCGGGCAGGGGCGCGAGGTCATGACCTGGCCCAGGAAGGACCGAGTGACCTGCGACACCTCACCACGACCACGGCACATGTCACACGTCTGCGCCGAGGTGCCGGGGGCCGCGCCCTCGCCGGAGCAGGTGGTGCACACGACGGCCGTGTCGACCTGGATGTCCTTGGTCGTCCCGAAGGCCGCCTCGTCCAGCTCCAGGTCGAGGCGGATCATGGCGTCCTGGCCGCGGCGGGTCCGCGAGCGCGGGCCGCGCTGCGAGGCCTGGCCGAAGAAGGCGTCCATGATGTCGGAGAAGTTGCCGAAGCCTCCGGCCCCGAACCCGCCCGCGCCGCCGCCACCGCCCGAGGAGGACAGCGGGTCGCCACCGAGGTCGTAGACCTGCTTCTTCTGCGGGTCCGAGAGGACCTCGTAAGCCGCGTTGATCTCCTTGAAGCGCTCCTGCGTCTTCGGGTCCGGATTCACGTCCGGGTGGAGTTCGCGGGCAAGACGGCGGAAGGCCTTCTTGATCTCGTCCTGGGATGCGTCGCGGCGCACGCCGAGAACGGCGTAGTAGTCCGTGGCCACTTACGACTCCGCCAGGATCTGTCCGACGTAACGTGCCACTGCGCGTACCGCTCCCATCGTTCCGGGGTAGTCCATGCGGGTCGGTCCGACCACGCCCATTTTGGCGACAGTTTCGCCGCCCGAACCGTAGCCGACGGAGACGACGGACGTGGAGTTCAGCCCCTCGTAGGCGTTCTCGTGCCCGATCCGTACGGCCATCCCCGACTCGTTGGCCTCGCCCAGCAGCTTGAGGAGCACGACCTGCTCCTCCAGCGCTTCGAGCACCGGCCTGATCGTCAGGGGAAAATCGTGTCCGAAGCGGGTGAGATTGGCGGTGCCGCCGATCATCAGCCGCTCCTCGGCCTCCTCGACCAGGGTCTCCAGCAGGGTCGCGAGCACCGTCGAGACCGTGCCGCGGTCCTCAAGCTCGAAGGACTCCGGGAGGTCCTGTACGAGCTGCGGCACGTCGGTGAACCGGCGGCCGACGACCCGGCTGTTGAGCCGCGCCCGCAGGTCCGCGAGCGAGGTCTCGCCGAAGGGGGCCTGGCAGTCGACGAGCCGCTGCTCGACCCGGCCGGTGTCCGTGATCAGGACCAGCATCAGCCGGGCCGGCGCCAGCGAGAGCAGTTCCACGTGCCGGACGGTGGACCGGGTCAGGCTCGGGTACTGGACGATGGCGACCTGCCGCGTGAGCTGCGCCAGCAGCCGTACGGTGCGCCCCACGACGTCGTCGAGGTCGACGGCCCCGTCGAGGAAGTTCTGGATGGCCCGGCGCTCCGGCGTCGACAGCGGCTTGACCCCCGCCAGCTTGTCGACGAAGAGGCGGTAGCCCTTGTCGGTGGGGATCCGGCCGGCGCTGGTGTGGGGCTGGGCGATGTAGCCCTCCTCCTCCAGCACGGCCATGTCGTTGCGCACGGTGGCGGGCGACACGCCCAGCCGGTGCCGCTCGGTGAGCGCCTTGGAGCCGACCGGCTCCTCCGTCCCGACGTAGTCCTGGACGATGGCGCGCAGCACCTCAAGTCTGCGTTCGCTGAGCATGGCGCACACCTCCAGTGGTCGTCGTCGCTGCTGCCGGCTGGCACTCGCATCGTTCGAGTGCCAGCGATCCCCCGGCCAGTGTACGGCCGGGCGGTACACCCCCGGCAAGGGCGGCCCGCCAGGGTAGCGTCGCGGCATGGAACTGCGATGGGAAGAGGCCGGCTGGGAGCGCTTGACCGGACGGACCGGGCGGCGGCGGCTTCCGGTGTGGGACTGCACGGCGGGGCTGGTGGTGGGCAACGAATCCGTGCTCCTGATCGACCCCGGTTCCTCCGTGCGCGAGGGCGCGCAGCTGCGGGCCGAGGCGGAGCGGCTGACGGGTCGGCGCGTGACCCATATCGCATTCACCCACGGACATTTCGATCACGTCCTGGGCGCCTCCTCCTTCGCCGGGGCCGAGGTCTACGGGGCGGTCGGGCTGGACTCCGCGCTGTCGGCGGGCCGCGCGGAACTGCGGGAGGACGCGGTCCGGCACGGGCTGGCGGAGGCCGACGCGACCGAGGCGGTGGACGTGCTGGTGCTGCCGAAGCACCTGGTGTCGGGCGAGTGGACGCTGGAGCTGGGCGGCTTGCAGGTGCTGCTGGCCAATGTGGGGCCCGGGCACACCCGCTACGACCTGGCGGTCTGCGTGCCGGGCGAGCGCGAAGTGGTCTTCTGCGGGGACCTGGTGGAGGAGTCGGGTGCACCGCAGGCGGGCCGTGACGCCGTGCCCGCGCAGTGGCCGGCGGCGATCGACCGGCTGCTGTCGCTGGGCGGGGAGGACGCACTGTACGTGCCGGGTCACGGAGCGGTGGTCTCCGCCGCCTTCGTCCGTGCGCAACGCGACACACTCCGGGGGCTGTTCGGCGTGTCGGACGGCTGAGCGCGGGGGCTCTTCTACTGTCGGCCGGATGCGTGAGTACTCCCCCGACCTGACCCCGCAGTGGAAGCGCGCCAAGGCCGTGCCCGAGGTGCCGGCCGAGCCCGGCCTGGTGGTCGAGGCGGCGGACACGGACTTCTGCGGCGCGGTGGTGGCCTGCGAGGCCGGCACGGTGACCCTGGAGGACCGCTTCGGCAAGCGGCGGGTGTTCCCGTTGGCGCCCCGGGGGTTCCTGCTGGAGGGCGCGGTGGTGACGCTGACCCGTCCGGTGCGGGCGCCGAAGGGTCCCGGGCGGACCGCGTCGGGCTCGGTGGCGGTGCCGGGGGCGCGGGCGCGGGTGGCCCGGGCCGGGCGGATCTACGTCGAGGGGCGGCACGACGCGGAGCTCGTGGAGCGGGTCTGGGGCGACGACCTGCGGATCGAGGGCGTGGTGGTGGAGTACCTGGAGGGCGTCGACGACCTGCCCTCGGTCGTGGCGGAGTTCGGCCCGGCCCCGGACGCCCGGCTGGGCATCCTGGTCGACCACCTGGTCCCGGGCTCGAAGGAGTCCCGTATCGCGGCCTCGGTCGTCTCGCCGGACGTGCTGGTGGTCGGACACCCGTACGTGGACGTCTGGCAGGCCGTGAAACCGTCCGCGCTGGGCATCGCGGCCTGGCCGGTGGTCCCGCCGGGGCAGGACTGGAAGACGGGCGTCTGCCGGGCCCTGGGCTGGCCGGAGAACACCGGCGCCGCCTGGCAGCACATCCTGTCCCGGGTGCACTCGTACAAGGACCTGGAGCCCGCCCTGCTCGGCCGCGTCGAAGAGCTGATCGACTTCGTGACGGCGCCCTGACGCGGGCTACGGCAGGGTGCCGAACTCCGAGGTGTCGAGCGTGACGCCCAGGACGTCGAGCGGGACCGGCTCTGCGAACTTGCTGGTCCGCTCGGTACGGTAGTCGGCGTCCTCTCCGGCGCCGAAGGGTTCGGTGAGCACCACGCACTTGGCCTGGAAGGGCGGGGATCTGCCGCTGCACGAACATGACGACCAGATAGGGACAGGCCAGGCCGCACCTGCCCCCATCCGCAGCGATTCCCTCCGGGGAGTGATCAGTCGACCAGGTCCCGCACCACCGCATCGGCCAGCAGCCGCCCGCGCAGGGTCAGGACCGCGCGCCCGGCCTCGTACGGGGCCGCCTCCAGCAACCCGTCGGCCAGCGCCTTCCCGGCCGCCTTGAGCCCCGCCGGGGCCAGCAGGGACAGCGGGACGCCGTCCACCAGCCGCAGCTCCAGCAGGATCCGCTCGACGCGGCGGTCCTCCTCCGTGAGGAGTTCGCGGCCCGCCCCGGGGGAGCGCCCTTCCGCCAGCGCGGCGGCATAGGCGCCGGGGTGCTTCACGTTCCACCAGCGCACGCCGCCGACGTGGCTGTGCGCGCCGGGGCCGGCGCCCCACCAGTCGGCGCCGCGCCAGTACAGCTCGTTGTGCAGGCAGCGGCCCGCCTGCGAGGTGGCCCAGTTCGAGACCTCGTACCAGGAGTACCCGGCCTCGGCCATGACCGCGTCGGCGATCAGGTAACGGTCGGCGTGGACGTCGTCGTCCGTCATCGGGACCTCGCCGCGGCGGATCCGCCGCGCCAGCTGCGTGCCCTCCTCGACGATCAGCGCGTACGCCGAGACGTGGTCCGGCCCGGCCGCGAGAGCCGCCTCCAGGGAGTCCCGCCAGTCCTGGTCCGACTCCCCCGGCGTGCCGTAGATCAAGTCCAGGTTGACGTGCTCGAAGCCCGCCGCACGGGCCTCGGCGACGCAGGCCTGCGGGCGTCCGGGGGTGTGGGTGCGGTCCAGCACCTTCAGGACGTGCTGCTTGGCGCTCTGCATGCCGAAGGAGACCCGGTTGAAGCCGCCGGCCCGCAGCTCCGCGAGGTACGCCGGATCGACCGACTCCGGATTCGCCTCCGTGGTGATCTCGGCGTCCTCCGCGAGGCCGAACTCCTCGCGGATCGCCGCCAGCATCCGTACGAGGTCCCCGGCGGGCAGCAGCGTCGGCGTGCCACCGCCCACGAACACCGTCCGCACGGCCCTCGGGTCGTCCCCGAGGACCTTCCGGGCGAGGCGGACCTCCTGGATCAGGGTGTCGGCGTAGTTCTCCCGGGAGGCGAGCACGCCGCCGGTGCCGCGCAGCTCCGAGGCGGTGTACGTGTTGAAGTCGCAGTACCCGCAGCGCGTGGCGCAGTACGGGACGTGCAGGTAGAACCCGAGCGGCCGGTCCCCGGCTCCCGCCAGGGCATGCGACGGCAGGGAGCCGTCTTCGGGCACGGGGACACCGTCGGGCAGTGCGGAAGGCATGCCCCCATTGTCCCGCACCCCGAACCGGGCCCCGGACGCCTGCCCGGGGCCGGCCGGCACGGCGGACCGGGCGCCGGGCCGGGCCCGGCCCCGCCCTGCCGGGCCCGCCGCGGGGGCTACGCCTCGCGCGAGCCCTCGTACATCTCCTCGATCAGGTGCTTGAACTCACGCTCGACCACGGGCCGCTTCAGCTTGAGGCTGGGGGTCAGGTCGCCGTGCTCGACGTCCAGGTCGCGCGGCAGGATCCGGAACTTCTTCACCGTCTGCCACCGCTGCAGGCCCTCGTTCAGGGTCTGTACGTAGGTCTCGACCAGCCGGTTGGTCTCCGGCGCGGCCAGCACCTCCCCGTACGTCCTGCCCTCCAGCCCGTTCTCGGCGGCCCAGCCCAGGATGGCCGGCTCGTCGAGGGCGATCAGGGCGGTGCAGAAGTTCCGGTCGGCGCCGTGCACGACGATGCTCGACACGTAGGGGCAGATCGCCTTGAACTGGCCCTCGATCTCGGCCGGCGCGACGTACTTGCCGCCCGAGGTCTTGATCAGGTCCTTCTTGCGGTCGGTGATGCGCAGGTAGCCGTCGGGCGAGAGCTCGCCGATGTCGCCCGTGTGCAGCCAGCCGTCCTCCTCCAGCACCTCGGCGGTCTTCTCGGGCTGGCCGTGGTAGCCCTGCATGATGCCGGGGCCGCGCAGGAGGATCTCGCCGTCGTCGGCGATGCGGACCTCGGTGCCGGGGAGCGGCTTGCCGACGGTGCCCGTGCGGTAGGCCTCGCCCGGGTTGACGAAGGAGGCGGCGCTGGACTCGGTGAGCCCGTAGCCCTCCAGGATGTTGATGCCGGCGCCGGAGAAGAAGTAGCCGATCTCGGGGGCGAGGGCGGAGGCGCCGGAGACCGCGGCGCGCAGCCGGCCGCCGAAGGCCTCGCGGAGCTTGGAGTAGACGAGCGCGTCGGCGATCTTGTGCTTGGTGGCGAGGCCGAAGGGGACGGTGGCGTTGCCGGTGCGGCGGTGGTTGTCCTGCCTGGTCTTGGCGTACTCGCGGGCGACGCCGACCGACCACTGGAAGATCTTGTACTTGGCGCCGCCGCCGGCCCGGGCCTTGGCCGCGACCCCGTTGTAGACCTTCTCGAAGATGCGCGGGACGGCCGCCATGTAGGTCGGCTGGACCACCGGCAGGTTCTCGATGATCTTGTCGATCCGGCCGTCGACGGCGGTGACGTGTCCGACCTCGATCTGCCCGGAGGTCAGCACCTTGCCGAAGACGTGGGCGAGCGGCAGCCACAGGTACTGGACGTCGTCGCTGGAGATCATGCCGGTGGCCACGGTCGCCTTGGCCATGTAGGACCAGTTGTCGTGGGGCAGCCGTACGCCCTTGGGGCGGCCGGTGGTGCCGGAGGTGTAGATGAGGGTGGCGAGCTGGTCGGCGGTGATGGCCGCGATCCGCTTCTCGACCGCGCCCGGGTGCTGGGCCAGGTAATCCTTGCCGCGCGCCTCCAGGTCGGCGAGGGAGAGCACCCAGCCCTCCGGGTCGCCCTCGGCCGGCACCGCGTCGGCGGCCTCCACGACCACGACGTGGGCGAGCTCGGGCAGGTCGGCGCGCCGCTCGCGGGCCTTGGCCAGCTGGGCGGCGTCCTCGGCGATCAGCACGCGGCTGTCCGAGTCGGCGAGGATGAACGCCGACTCCTCGGCGTTCGTGCTCGGGTAGATCGTCGTGACGGCACCGCCGGCGCACATCACGCCGAGGTCGGCGAGGATCCACTCGACGCGGGTGTTGGAGGCGAGCGCGACCCTGTTCTCCGGCTGGAGGCCGAGGTCGATCAGGCCGGCGGCGATGGCGAAGACCCGCTCGGCCGCCTGGCCCCAGCTCAGCGACTTCCAGTCGTCGGGGCCGCCGTGGCCGTCCGCCGCAGGCACCGGGTACCGGTAGGCCTCGGCGTTCGGCGTGGCGCCGACACGCTCAAGGAAGAGGGCCGCCACGGTGGGCGGGCGGTTCTCGATCAGGGTCTGTGTGTCGCTCACGGACGTCCTCCGGACCACGCGGCAGGGCCTGTCATTCAAGGCGGTGAATGAAGGCTTCCAACAGGGCTTGCAACCAGGGCTGCGACCAAGGTGGCGGCCAAGGCTTGTAACTGGCGAGTAACCAACGGGTGTGATCAGACTAGGGGCCCTCCGGCTGGCGCGTAAGAGCCCCTGAGCCGCCGATTCATAACGAAACAGGCCCCTGCGACGGCGCGCGGAGGCCTGTTTCGTATGCCATGGGGCGGGTGTGGCTACTTCTTCTTGCCACCGGACTCGTCGCTGGACAGGACGGCGATGAAGGCCTCCTGGGGGACCTCCACGGAGCCGACCATCTTCATGCGCTTCTTGCCTTCCTTCTGCTTCTCCAGCAGCTTCCGCTTACGGGAGATGTCACCGCCGTAGCACTTGGCGAGGACGTCCTTGCGGATGGCGCGGATGGTCTCGCGGGCGATGACGCGGGAGCCGACGGCCGCCTGGATCGGCACCTCGAAGGCCTGCCGCGGGATGAGCTCGCGCAGCTTGGCGACCAGGCGCACGCCGTAGGCGTAGGCGGCGTCCTTGTGGCAGACGGCGGAGAAGGCGTCGACCTTGTCGCCGTGCAGCAGGATGTCGACCTTGACCAGGCTGGAGGCCTGCTCGCCGGTGGGCTCGTAGTCGAGGGAGGCGTAACCGCGCGTCTTGGACTTCAGCTGGTCGAAGAAGTCGAAGACGATCTCCGCGAGCGGGAGCGTGTAGCGGATCTCGACCCGGTCCTCGGAGAGGTAGTCCATGCCGAGCAGGGTGCCGCGGCGCTGCTGGCAGAGCTCCATGATGGCGCCGATGAACTCGGTCGGCGCGAGCACGGTGGCCCGTACGACCGGCTCGAACACGTCCTTGATCTTGCCCTCGGGGAACTCGCTCGGGTTGGTGACGGTGACCTCCTTGCCGTCCTCCAGCACCACCCGGTAGACCACGTTGGGCGCGGTGGCGATCAGGTCGAGGCCGAACTCGCGCTCCAGGCGCTCGCGGACCACGTCCAGGTGCAGCAGGCCGAGGAAGCCGACGCGGAAGCCGAAGCCGAGCGCCGCCGAGGTCTCCGGCTCGTAGACGAGCGCGGCGTCGTTGAGCTGGAGCTTGTCCAGGGCCTCGCGCAGGTCCGGGTAGTCCGAACCGTCGAGCGGGTACAGGCCCGAGAAGACCATCGGCTTCGGGTCCTTGTAGCCGCCGAGGGCCTCGGTCGCGCCGTTGTGCAGGCTGGTGATCGTGTCACCGACCTTGGACTGGCGGACGTCCTTCACGCCGGTGATGATGTAGCCCACCTCGCCGACGCCGATGCCGTCGGCCGGGGTCATCTCCGGGGAGGAGACGCCGATCTCCAGCAGCTCGTGGGTGGCGCCGGTGGACATCATCTTGATGCGCTCGCGCTTGTTGAGCTGGCCGTCGACCACACGGACGTACGTCACGACGCCGCGGTACGAGTCGTAGACCGAGTCGAAGATCATCGCGCGGGCGGGGGCGTCCTTGACGCCGACCGGGGCCGGAACGGTGGCGACGACCTTGTCGAGCAGCACGTCCACGCCCAGACCGGTCTTCGCGGACACCCGCAGGACGTCCTCGGGCTGGCAGCCGACCAGGTTCGCGAGCTCCTCGGCGAACTTCTCCGGCTGCGCGGCCGGCAGGTCGATCTTGTTCAGCACGGGGACGATCGCCAGGTCGTTCTCCATCGCCAGGTACAGGTTGGCGAGGGTCTGCGCCTCGATGCCCTGGGCGGCGTCGACCAGGAGGATCGTGCCCTCGCACGCCGCGAGGGAGCGCGAGACCTCGTAGGTGAAGTCGACGTGCCCGGGGGTGTCGATCATGTTCAGGATGTGCGTCTTGCCCTGGTCGTCGCCCGTGGTGGGCGCCCAGGGCAGTCGGACCGCCTGGGACTTGATCGTGATGCCGCGCTCACGCTCGATGTCCATCCGGTCGAGGTACTGGGCGCGCATCTGCCGCTGGTCGACGACACCGGTGAGCTGGAGCATCCGGTCGGCAAGGGTCGACTTGCCGTGGTCGATGTGCGCGATGATGCAGAAGTTGCGGATCAGCGCCGGGTCGGTACGGCTCGGCTCGGGCACGTGGCTGGGGATCGCGGGCACGCAGTGTCCTGATTCTCGGGTCGCAGTCGGAAGCGTTGTCTGAGCGTCGGTCTTCGCGACAGTTCGGGTCTGTAGGCAGGTTCCCATGGTCCCATGAACGAGGCAGTGCGCTCGGTTTGGGCCGGTCGGAGCGCGCCTGGTAGCCTGGGCAGCTGTGTCTCGTATGCCCTCTCAGCTGTCGGGACACAATCCGAAGATCAAACTCTGAACCTGAAAAGGCTCTTTCGTGGCGAACATCAAGTCCCAGATCAAGCGGAACAAGACGAACGAGAAGGCCCGCCTTCGCAACAAGTCCGTCAAGTCCGAGCTCAAGACCTTCATCCGCAAGGCCACCGAGGCCGTTGCCGCCGGTGACGTCGAGAAGGCCACCGCGGCCGTTCGCGTCGCTTCGCGGAAGCTGGACAAGGCCGTCTCGAAGGGTGTCATCCACAAGAACGCCGCCGCCAACAAGAAGTCGGCGCTGGCCTCCAAGGTGGGCTCCCTCCAGGGCTGAGCTACCTGATGTGAAAGCCGGGTAGGGACCCAGCGGGCCCTCTCTTCCGCTCCCGACCGGCACTCCGCGCCGCACGCGGCCTGCGTTCGCCACGCGGGTGCGGCGCACACCAGCAGAAGCCGAAGGCCCCGTTCCCCACCCTTCCCCAGGGCGGAGACCGGGGCCTTCGGCATGGGCTTGCACCGCAGTGCCGGCAGTTGCCGACGGGCCCGGCGGGGCAGGCGGCCGGCCCGGGCCGGCGGGCCGGCGCAAGCGGCCCCGCCCAGGGCGGGGCGTCCGGGGCCGGGGCGGGGCCGGGCGCCGGGCGCCGGGCCGGGCTCAGTGTGCGGAGCGGCGGGGGCGGGCCGCGCGGGCGACGGCTACGACCGCCTTCTCCAGCGCGTACTCGGGGTCGTCGCCCCCGCCCTTGACGCCGGCGTCGGCGTCCGCGACGGCGCGCAGGGCGTCCGCGACGCCGTCCGCCGACCAGCCGCGCATCTGCTGCCGCACCCGGTCGATCTTCCACGGCGGCATGCCGAGGTCCCGGGCGAGATCGCCGGGCCGGGCCCCGCGCGGCGCCGAGGCCAGCTTTCCGATCGCCCGGACCGCCTGCGCCAGGGCGCTGGTGATCAGGACGGGCGCCACTCCCGTGGACAGCGACCACCGCAGGGCTTCGAGCGCCTCCGCCGCCCGCCCCTCGACCGCCCGGTCGGCGACCGTGAAGCTGGAGGCCTCCGCCCGGCCGGTGTAGTAGCGGCCGACCACGGACTCGTCGATGGTCCCCTCGACGTCCGCGCACAGCTGCGCCACCGCGCTCGCCAGCTCCCGCAGGTCGCTGCCGATCGCGTCGACCAGCGTCTGGCACGCCTCCGGGGTCGCCGACCGCCCCAGCGTGCGGAACTCGCCCCGTACGAACGAGAGCCGGTCCGCCGCCTTCGTCATCTTCGGGCAGGCGATCTCCCGCGCCCCCGCCTTGCGCGCCGCGTCGAGCAAGCCCTTGCCCTTGACGCCGCCCGCGTGGAGGAGGACGAGGGCGATCTCCTCGAACGGCGCCGCGAGGTACGCCTTCACCTCCTTGACCGTGTCCGCGGACAGGTCCTGCGCATTGCGCACGACCAGCACCTTGCGCTCGGAGAAGAGCGAAGGGCTGGTCAGCTCGGCGAGCGTGCCGGGCTGGAGCTGCTCGGGGGCGAGATCGCGCACGTCCGTGTCGGGGTCGGCGGCGCGGGCAGCCGCCACCACCTCCCGCACGGCGCGGTCGAGCAGCAGGTCCTCCTGCCCCACCGCGAGGGTGAACGGGGCGAGCGGATCGTCGGTGGAGTTCTTCCTGGTGGCCATCGCCTCCAGCATCCCACGCCGCACTGACAGCCCCCCGCGCCGCGGCCCCCCTCACCGCATACTTGAGAATGGTCGCGTGAATGTGCGACATGTGCTGGTGCTGCCCGACCGCGACGCCGCCGAGGAGGTGGCCCAGGAGGTGACCGACCGCTTCGGCCTCCCGGAGGAACCGCAGTTGGTCCGCGACGCCCTGGCCGGTGAGGACGACGCCGAGGACGCCCAGTGGCTGGTCGTCGTCGAGGACCCCCAGGAGCGGCTCGACGCAGCCCTCCTGGACGGCCTCGCCGGCGCGTACGAGGGCTGGCTGGAGGCCCCGTAGGCCCTCCGCCGGACCTCCGCCGGTCTCCCCTACGCCTTGTGGACGATCTGGACGTCCAGCGTCACGTCCACGCTCGAACCGATCGCCGCGACCCCATGGGCCAGCACCGACTGCCAGTTCAAGGCGAAGTCCTCGCGGTGCAGCTCGGCGGTGGCCCGGCAGGCGGCGCGCGGTTCGCCCTCCAGGCCCGTGCCGAGCCCGAGGTACTCGGTGTCCAGGGTCACGGAGCGGCTGACCCCGTGGAGGGTCAGGGCGCCCGCGACGGCCCAGCGGCTGCCGCTGCGGTGGATGAAGCGCTCGCTGTAGAACTCCACCGTCGGATACCGGGCCGCGTCCAGGAATTCGGCGGAGCGCAGGTGGTCGTCCCGCATCCGCAGACCGGTGTCGATGCTGGCCGCGTCGATGATCACGTGCATGGAGGAGTCCTCCATGCGGTCGGCGATCCGCACCGCGCCCGCAAGGGTGTTGAACCTGCCGCGGATCCGCGCGAAACCGATGTGCCGGGCCGTGAACGCGACGCACGAGTGCGCCGGGTCGAGCTCCCAGTGGCCGGGCTGCGGCAACAGCGGCGGTTCCACCGCGTCCAGGACGATCTCCGCGGTGCCCGCCTGCGCCGGATCCCCCACGAGCGTCGCCCCGTGGAACGGCGCGTAGCCCTCGGCGGTGACGAGGAGCCGGTACTCCCCCTCCGGCACGGCCGCCGTGAACCCGCCGTACGGGTCCGTCTCGCCGCTGACGATGCGCCGGCCTATCGGGTCGGTGACTTCGAACCTCGCCTGCCGGACCGGCTGGTGGACCGTGTCGAGGACGCGGCAGCTGAGCAGGCGTGCCGCATGAGGCAGCGTCAGTGTCACAGTGGAATTCGGGCCGGCACTTCCGGCCGTATCCAACCCCCGTCGGCGACCGAACATGGTTGATGCACCCCCGTGCTGTGTGGACTTGTACCGCTCTGGCGAAAACGCATTCGATCATGCTGTCGGGTTGGGGGCAAACAGAAGCGGGCCGCCCCGTCCGCCCGTGTCGTCGGCGCCGCCGGCCGGACGGGAACGCCCGCAGGAGCGGGCCGCTCCCGCTCACGGCGATCGAGCCGTCGGTGTCCGTGCGCAGAACGGTGGCCCCCCTCGACCGCAGCCGCGCGAGCGTGCCCGCCGCGGGATGCCCGTAGCGGTTGCCCTCGCCGACCGGGACGAGCGCCAGCCGGGGCCGGATCCGGTCCTGCAGGCCCGGATCCTGATGGGCCGAGCCGTGGTGGGCGACCTTCAGGACGTCGACCGGCCCCAGGTCCGGACGGCCGCTCAGGAGCGCCTGCTGCGCAGGGGGTTCGAGGTCGCCGAGCAGCAGCAGGGTGAGGCCGGCGCTGCGCACCAGCAGGGCCACGCTCGCGTCGTTGGGCCCCTCGGGCGGCGGACCCTCCGGCGGCGGCCACAGCACCTCCCATTCCAGCGCTCCGACCCTGCGCCGCTCGCCCGCCTTCGCCGGTACGACGGGCACCCGGGCGGCGGCCGCGGTCCGGCGGACGAACGCGGCCTGCCCGGCCGGCTCCTCCAGTGTGGTGGTCTGGATCACCCCCACGGTCCTGCCCCGCAGCACCCCGGCCAGGCCGCCGACGTGGTCGGCATGGAAGTGCGTCAGCAGGAGCAGCGGCACCCGGTACACCCCCAGGGCGCGCAGGCACGCGTCCACCGGGCCGGGTTCCGGACCGGCGTCCACCACGACGGCCGCACCCGCTCCCGCGGCGAGGACGGCGGCGTCCCCCTGCCCCACCGCGCACTGCACGTAACTCCAGTCGGGCGGGGGCCAGCCGGTGAGCGTACGGGTCAACTGCGGCGGCCGCAGCAGGGTGAGCAGCAGCAGCACCGCCAGGCCCGAGCACACCCACGGCCGGTGCACCAGCCGGGCCCCCAGCACCACGACGGCGAGGGTGACCACGGCCAGCAGCAGGCCCCCGGACACCCCGCCCGGCCAGGCGAACTCGGCTCCGGGCAGCCGGGCCCCGGTCCTGGCGACGGCCGCGATCCACCCGGCGGGCACCCCCGCGCACCGCGCGATCAGCTCGGCGGCGGGCATGCACAGCGGGGCGGCGGCCAGTACCGCAAAGCCGAGCACGGTCGCGGGACCCGCCGCGAGCTCGGCCAGCAGGTTGCACGGCACCGCCACGAGGCTCACCCGCGCCGACAGCACAGCCACCACCGGTGCGCACACCGCCTGCGCCGCGGCGGCTGCCCCCAGCGCCTCCGCGAAGCGCGGCCGCATCCCGCGCCGCCGCAGGGCTTCGCTCCACCGGGGGCCGAGCGTCAGCAGGGCCCCGGTGGCCAGGACCGAGAGCAGGAAGCCGGGGCTGCGGGCCATCCACGGGTCCCAGAGCACCAGCAGCAGCACGGCCGCGGCCAAGGCGGGGACGAGGGATCTGCGCCGCCCGGTGGCCAGGGCCAGCAGGGTCACCGTCCCGCAGGCCGCGGCCCGCAGCACGCTCGGCTCCGCCCGGCACACCACGACGAACGCCAGCGTCAGCGCCGTCCCGCACAGGGCGGTCGCCCGCAGCGAGAGCCCGAGCCGGGGCGCGAGCCCGCTCCGCTCCGCCTGCTGGGCACGGGCCGGCGGGCCGATCAGCAGGAACAGCACCACGGTCAGGTTGGACCCGGAGACGGCCAGCAGATGCAGCAGGTCGGTGGCCCGGAACGCCTCGTCCAGGTCGGGCGGCACCCGCGCGGTGTCCCCGACCACCAGCCCGGGCAGCAGGGCCCTGGCATCCGGCGCGAGCCCCTCGGTGGCTTCGCGCAGCCCGGCCCGCAGCCTCCCGGCGGCCCGCTGGAGGGCGTCGGGCCCGCCGGCCACCCGCGGCGGGGTGTCTTCGGCGGGGCGCAGCAGCGCCACGGCCCGCTCCCCTGCCCGGCCCGGAGCCAGCCGGGCAACCACCTCCACCCGCGTGGAGGGCAGCAGCCGGGCCCACTGCGAGTGCCCGGCCACGACCCGTACGGGGGTCTCGACGCGACTCTGCGTCCCGTCGGGCCCGGTCACCCGGGTCAGTACGGCGTCCAGCACCACCGCGGGCGACCCGCTCCCGCTCCGGGCGGTTCGCGGGTCGGAGCTGACGGTGAGCTCGGCCAGCACCCTGGCCCGCTCTCCGGCGAGTCCCACGACCGGCCCGGCCCGTGCCTCGGCCTGCTGGAGGCCCGCCACCCCGGCCCCCGCCGAGGCGGCGAGCAGAGCCAGGGCCGCGGCGGTACCGAGCTTCCACAGCCGCTCCGGACGCCGGCACCCGCCCAGTACCAACAGTCCGGCGCCGATGACGCCGAGCCCCACCCCGACGGCGGTCCGACCGGCCGGCGCACCGAGCGCGAGGGCGGCCCCCGCCCACGCGGCCAGCGCCGGCACGGCAAGGCGCAGATCCACCGGGCCCGGCGCCTCGGGGCGGTTCACGGCCGCACCAGCTTGCGCAGGTCGGAGAAGCGCCGCTCCCCGATGCCGTCCACCTGGCGGAGCTCCTCCACGGACCGGAAACCGCCGCGGGCGGTCCGGAAGTCCACGATGTGCTGCGCCAGCACCGGCCCGACCCCGGGCAGGCCGTCCAACTGCTCGACGGTGGCCGTGCCCAGGCTCAGCGGGCCGGGAGCCGGACTCGCCCCGGCTCCGCCCGGGAGGGGCTGCGCGGGGGCGCCCACCAGCACCTGTTCGCCGTCCACCAGCACCCGGGCCCGGTTGAGCCCGGTGGTGTCGGTGCCCGGCCGCACGCCCCCGGCGGCGGCCAGCGCATCCTCCACCCGCGAACCGGCGGGCAGCCTGCGCACCCCCGGGTCACGCACCTTGCCGCTGACATCCACCACGACGCCCGCGCCCCCGGTACCGGCCGGCGGTCCAGTAGCCCCCTCGGGCCCGCCCGCCGAGGCCGGTCCCGCCGTCGGCGCGACCACCGCCGGGGCGGTCACCGGCTCCGGTCGGCCCGACCAGTACTGCTGGACCCCGAAGGCCACCGCGGCGGCCAGCACCACCGCCACCGCTGCCACAGCACGCGGCTCCACCCCGCACCGGGCCTGCAACCACATCGGCAGCCGCTCGCGGACGGCAAGCCATCGCAAGGCCGCCCCGGACACCGCACGCGGCGGCTCCGGCCCGGGCCCGGCCACCCGATCCGGCCCGGGATCCGGCGCGGCCCCGGGATCCGCGGCGACCGGCGCCCGGACCGGATCCGGCGGGGGCCCAGGCACGGGCACCTGCGGCGGGCCGCTGCCCCCGAGCAGGGCCTCCGCCCGGCGGCGTACCGCCACGGCCCCCGGCTCGGGGGGCGGGACCGGCCGGCGACCGCGGCGGTGTCGGAGCCGGCCGTCGGAGAGACGGGGACGACCGGGGCCGCTGGTGGCGCCGGCGGGATGCGAACGTCGTGTGCGAAGAGTCATGCCACGACGGTAGGGGCCCCTCCCCCACCCCGCTCGGACCCCTCAATTCCGGTGCATAACCCGTCCGTTGTGGATAACTCCACCACCCGTTCCGGTGCCCGGGGGAGGCAGTGGCGGGCGCCCGCCGCGGGCCGGGCCCGGTACGAAGCCGAGCTCAGTGGGGCGAGACGACCGCCGCCAGCAGCCCCGGTCCGGTGTGCGCGCCGATCACCGCGCCGACCTCGCTGACGTGCAGCTCGACCAGGCCGGGGATGCGTTCACGCAGCCGCTCGGCGAGCTTCTCGGCCCGCTCCGGCGCCGCCAGGTGGTGCACGGCCACGTCGACGCTGCCCGTTCCGGCGCGCTCGACCGCCAGCTCTTCCAGCCGGGCGATGGCCTTGGAGGCCGTACGCACCTTCTCCAGCATCTCGATGCGCCCACCGTCCAGCGTGAGCAGCGGCTTGACGGCGAGAGCCGAGCCGAGGAGGGCCTTCGCGGCGCCGATGCGGCCGCCCCGGCGCAGGTAGTCCAGGGTGTCGACGTAGAAGTAGGCCGACATGTCGGCGGCCCGCTTCTCAGCGGCGGCCACGGCCTCGTCCAGGGTTCCGCCTGCGTCGGCCGTCTCGGCGGCGGCGAGGGCGCAGAAGCCGAGGGCCATCGCGACCATGCCGGTGTCGACCACGCGCACGGGCACCCGCGCGGTCTTGGCGGCGAGCACGGCGGCGTCGTAGGTGCCGGAGAACTCGGCGGACAGGTGCAGGCTGACGATCCCGGTCGCACCGGCCTCCGCAGCCGCCTCGTAGGCGCGGGCGAACTCTTCGGGGCTGGGCCTGGACGTGGTGACCGAGCGGCGCTTCTGGAGGGCCAGGGCGAGGCTGCGGGCCGAGATTTCGGTGCCCTCTTCGAGGGCCTCCCCGCCAAGGACCACGGTCAGCGGGACGGAGGTGATCCCGTGCCGCGTCAGGGCCTGTGGGGGCAGGTAGGCCGTGGAATCGGTGACGATCGCGACATGGCGGGACATGAGCCGGAGGTTACCGCCAGTGGGGGCGGGACGGCACCCTGTGCCCGGGACCCGGATCATGCCTCACCGGCCCGCGCCGTACGGAAGGCACCCCAACTCGCCGCCCCCACACCGCGACCCGTCCCGGCGACCCGGCCCAAAGGGGCCGCGTTCCCGCCCGAATCCCACGACCGAACCCGGCGACGGCCGGACGGCGGCGGCTCAGGTCGTCGATTCCGGGCGCGGGGCCTTCTGCCAGGGGTAGCGAACGGTCGGCGCCGCGGGATCCAGGGCCTGAGGCCGGTCCGCGGACGGAGCCTGTCCCTGCCCCTCCGACGGCGCCCCGCCGCCCTGTCCCTGCGCCTGCGTCGCGTCCCAGGCCGCTGCGGCCGCCGCCAGGTCGTCCACCGGCTCCCGGGACCAGTCCCGCAGCGCGCCCGACTCCATCTTGATCTGCTCCGACAGCACCGACAGCTCGTCCTCCGCGAAGCGGCGGGCGCGGTCCCTGGCGGCCCAGCGCAGGGAGTCCGCCGCCTGCGTGATCTTCCCCACCCGTTCCCGCAGGTCAGGCAGGTTGTCGGCGATGCGCTTGCGGTCCGGCTCCTGCTCCAGCCGCTTCAGCTCGTCGTCCAGCTCGCGCCCGTGGGCACTGAGCCGCTCGAACAGCCCGATCGACTCCTTCAACGAGGCATCCGTCTGAACCCCCTGGTGCAAGGCCTGCTGCGTGGCACGCATGGACGTCCGCAGGTCCAGCCGCAGCTGCGCCAAGGCGCCCGCGACGCCGACCTGGCCGAGGCTCCGAGCCTTCAAGGTGGTGTCCTCCACGGTCCGCCGGGCCTGGTGGATCGTACGGTCCACCCCCCGCTTCGCCGCGCCGACCGCCTTCACGGTGGCCCACAGCCCCAGGCCCATGAAGGCGAACAGCACCAACAGGGCCATGATGATGACCAACGCGCCCGCCTCCATGAGGTTCCCTTCCCCTACTGCTTGCCGTCCCCTCCACCGTAAACGCCACGGGCAGGCCAGGGGTTCCGAACGAACCCCCAACCTGCCCGTACGGGAAGACCCCTAGCCCGGAAGATCCGGTCCGGCGCCTCAGACGACGATGTTCACCAGCTTCGGCGCCCGCACGATCACCTTGCGGATCTCCGCACCGCCCAGCGCCGCCACGACCGCCTCGTCGGTCAGCGCCAGCTGCTCCAGGTCACCCTCGGAGATCGCCGGCGGTACCTCCAGCCGGGCCTTGACCTTGCCCTTGATCTGGACGACGCAGGTCACGCTCTCGTCCACGACGTACGCCGGGTCGGCGACCGGGAAGTCCTGGTGGACGACCGACTCGGTGTGCCCCAGGCGGTGCCACAGCTCCTCCGCGATGTGCGGGGCCAGCGGGGCGATCAGCAGGACCAGGCGCTCCGCGACCGAGCGCTCCAGCGGGCGACCCGCCTTCGTCAGGAAGTTGTTCAGCTCGGTGATCTTGGCGATGGCGGTGTTGAACCGCAGGCCCGCCATGTCCGAGCCGGCCCCGTCGATCGCCTTGTGCAGCGCCCGCAGCGTCTCCTCGCCCGGCTCGGCGTCGACGACGGTGACCTGGCCGGTCTCCTCGTCCACGACGTTGCGCCACAGGCGCTGCAGCAGCCGGTACTGGCCCACCACGGCCCGGGTGTCCCACGGGCGCGAGACGTCCAGCGGGCCCATCGCCATCTCGTACAGACGCAGGGTGTCCGCGCCGTACTCCTCGCAGATCTCGTCCGGGGTGACCGCGTTCTTCAGGGACTTGCCCATCTTGCCGTGCTCGCGCTTGACCGGCTTGTCCTGGTGGAAGTAGCCGCCGTCGCGCTCCTCGACCTCGGCCGCCGGGACGTACACGCCGCGCTCGTCGGTGTAGGCGTACGCCTGGATCATGCCCTGGTTGAACAGCTTGTGGAACGGCTCGGCCGAGGAGACGTGGCCCAGGTCGAACAGCACCTTCGACCAGAAGCGCGCGTACAGCAGGTGCAGCACCGCGTGCTCGGCGCCGCCGACGTACAGGTCGACACCGCCGTGCGGGGCGCCCTCGCGCGGCCCCATCCAGTACTGCTCGATCTCCGGGTCCACCAGGGAGGAGTCGTTGTGCGGGTCCAGGTAGCGCAGCTCGTACCAGCAGGAACCGGCCCAGTTCGGCATGGTGTTGGTCTCGCGGCGGTACGAGCGCACGCCGCGGCCGTCGCCCAGGTCCAGCTCGACGTTGACCCAGTCGGACTTCCGCGACAGCGGGGTCTCGGGCTGGGAGGCGGCGTCGTCCGGCTCGAAGGTGCGCGGCGAGTAGTCCTCGACCTCGGGCAGCTCCAGAGGCAGCATCGACTCGGGCAGCGGGTGGGCGACGCCGTCCTCGTCGTAGACGATGGGGAAGGGCTCGCCCCAGTACCGCTGGCGGCTGAACAGCCAGTCGCGCAGCCGGAAGTTGACGGTGCCCTCACCGATGCCCTGCTCGGCCAGCCACGCCGTGATGGCGGACTTGGCCTCGACGACGCCCAGGCCGTCCAGGGAGATGCCCTCGCCGGTCGAGTTCACGATGGTGCCGTCGTAGGAGGTGAACGCGTCGTCCCACTCCGCCGGGTCGGCGTCGCGGTCGTCCGAGGGCTCCACGACGCAGCGCATCGGCAGCTCGAAGGCCCGCGCGAAGGCGAAGTCGCGGGAGTCGTGCGCCGGGACGGCCATGATCGCGCCGGTGCCGTAGCCCATCAGCACGTAGTCCGCGATGAAGACGGGGACCAGGTCGCCGCTGACCGGGTTGGTGGCGTAGGCGCCGGTGAAGACACCGGTCTTGTCCTTGGCCTCGGCCTGGCGCTCCACGTCCGACTTCTGGGCGGCCTGCTTGCGGTACGCGTCCACGGCTTCGCCCGGGGTCGCCGCGCCGCCGGTCCACACCTGGTGGGTGCCCTCGGGCCACTCGGCGGGGACGATCTTCTCGACCAGCTCGTGCTCGGGCGCCAGCACCATGTACGTGGCGCCGAACAGGGTGTCGGGGCGGGTGGTGAAGACGGTGATCGCGCCGGCGTCGCCGACCTGGAAGTCGACGCGCGCGCCCTCACTGCGGCCGATCCAGTTGCGCTGCTGCAGCTTGATGGCCTCGGGCCAGTCCAGCGCGTCCAGGTCGTCCAGCAGCCGGTCGGCGTAGGCGGTGATCCGCATGTTCCACTGGCTCAGCTTGGCCTTGAAGACCGGGAAGTTGCCGCGCTCGGAGCGGCCGTCCGCGGTGACCTCCTCGTTGGCCAGTACGGTGCCCAGCCCGGGGCACCAGTTCACCGGCGCGTCCGAGGCGTACGCCAGCCGGTACTCGTTCAGTACATCGGCCCGCTCGCCCGCGGTCAGCTCGGCCCACGCGCGCCCGCCGGGCACCTCGCGGGAGCCGTTCTCGAAGGCGGTGACCAGCTCGGCGATGGGCCGGGCCTTGCGCGCGTCGGCGTCGTACCAGGAGTTGTAGATCTGCAGGAAGATCCACTGGGTCCACTTGTAGTAGTCCGGGTCGATCGTCGCGAACGACCGGCGCTTGTCATGGCCCAGACCCAGCCGGCGCAGCTGGACCTTCATGTTCTCGATGTTCGCCTCGGTGGAGACGCGCGGGTGCGTGCCGGTCTGGACGGCGTACTGCTCGGCCGGCAGGCCGAAGGCGTCGAAGCCCAGGGTGTGCAGGACGTTGTGGCCGGTCATCCGCTGGTGGCGGGCGAAGACGTCCGTGGCGATGTAGCCGAGCGGGTGGCCGACGTGCAGGCCCGCACCGGAGGGGTACGGGAACATGTCCATGATGAACTTCTTGGGACGGGCGACGACCGCCGGGTCCCCGGCCAGGTCACCGGTCGGGTTCGGGGCCTCGTAGGTGCCCTGCGCGTCCCATACGTCCTGCCAGCGTGCCTCGATGTCGGCGGCCAGGGCAGCCGTGTAACGGTGCGCCTCGGCCGCCTCGGGGGCCGGGGTGTTCGTCTCGCTCATGATTCCTGAAGCTCCATCGATCGTCTCTGCCGTCTCTGCCTGCCCAAACGAAAAAACCCCTCGCACAGGAGGGGGCGCCGCGCCGATGCCGACCGTCTCGAAGGGTCGGCACTGATCAGCGCGGCTCGGTAAGCAGAAGGCGTACGGCACGCATGGCGTCAGGGTACCGCAGCGGTCCCCGCAGCCGCTCGACCGTTCCGCACAACGAGAAGCGGGCCACCCGATCCGGGTGACCCGCTTCTTCACTGTGGAGCTAAGGAGAATTGAACTCCTGACCTCCTGCATGCCATGCAGGCGCTCTACCAACTGAGCTATAGCCCCTTGCTTCTCTGCCGCCGGGCTCCTGCTCGGTTTCCCTTGCCGGTTCCCCCTGGCGACATCGAGAACATTACACGGTCATGGCCCAGGTCCAAAAATCGGTTTCCGGGCGAGGGGATTTGCCCGATTCGCCCCGTCGCGGCCAGCCCACGTCCCGGACCGCGCCCCGGACCGCGGCCCGGGCCCGACCCGGACACCGCCCGGAGGCGGGAACGCCGTCTAGGCCCTGGCGAACTGGTAGAACCGCTTGAGCGTGCAGTGCTCGTCGAGCAGCCGGCCGTAGATCGGCTCGCCCTCCAGCTCGCGGTACGTCTCGATCGGGTCGCCTTTTATGATCAACGCCCGTGCGCATTCCTCGCACCAGTACTGGTAGTCGGGGTTGACCGGTTCCATGTCCCGCACGATCGGCGTGCCGTTGTTGCACCAGTCGCACCGCCGCCGGTGTGCACCCATCCGTCAGCGACTCCCTCCCACGTCGGGCCGTCGACTCCCCCTTCGGCTGTCCGATTCTGCCACGCGGGCGCGGGGCAGGTCAGCCGGCGCAGAGGACGGAAGGGACAAACAGAAGAATCCCGCCCCCTGTTGGGGACGGGATCCTGATTGTGGAGCTAAGGAGAATTGAACTCCTGACCTCCTGCATGCCATGCAGGCGCTCTACCAACTGAGCTATAGCCCCGCTCTCCGCCGCGCTCCCCCCGTTTCCGGTGTTCCGCGCTGCGAACAAGAAGAACTTTAGCCTGTGACCAGCCGGAAAGTGAAATCCGGGTGGGAACGGCCCCCGGACGGCCGTCAGGCCGCCGTCAGTCGTCCCGCAGCCGTCCGTCCGGTCGTCCGCCGGCCGCCCGTCGGCGTGCGTCAGTCGTCGTCGCCGAGCACCGGTTCCGGCAGCGTGCCGGCGTTGTGCTCCAGCAGGCGCCAGCCGCGCGCGCCCTCACCGAGGACGGACCAGCAGCAGTTGGAGAGCCCGCCCAGGCCCTCCCAGTAGTGCGCCTCCAGGCCGAGCAGCCGCCCGATGGTCGTGCGGATGGTCCCGCCGTGGCTGACCACGACGAGCGTGCCGCTCTGCGGCAGCCGGTCCGCGTGCTCCAGCACCACCGGCGCCGCCCGGTCGGCGACCTCGGTCTCCAGCTCGCCGCCGCCCCGGCGGACGGGCTCGCCGCGCTTCCACGCCGCGTACTGCTCGCCGTACTTCCCGAGGATCTCCTCGTGCGTGAGGCCCTGCCACTCGCCGGCGTACGTCTCGCGCAGCGCCGCGTCGTGCGCCACGGGCAGGCCGGTGACGGAGGCCAGCTCGGCCGCCGTGGCCGAGGCCCGCCGGAGGTCGGAGGCCACGATGGCGTCCGGCTTCAGCGAGGCGAGGAGCCGGGCGGCCCGGCGCGCCTGCGCCCGGCCCGTCTCGGTCAGCTCGATGTCCGTGGAGCCCTGGAAGCGGCGCTCCAGATTCCAGGCCGTCTGCCCGTGCCGCCACAGGACGATCTTGCGGCCGGTCTTCGAACCGTTCGTCGTGCCGCTGGTGCCGCTCGTGCTGGTCGTGCTCAGAACAGATCACCGTCCAGTTCGTCGTCGCCGGCCGCCTCCCGCAGCTTGGCGTGCTCCTCGGCCTTGCCCTTGGTCAGCTTGGCGTCCTCGGGCAGCTCGATCTCGGGGCAGTCCTTCCACAGGCGCTCCAGCGCGTAGAAGACGCGCTCCTCGCTGTGCTGCACGTGGACGACGATGTCGACGTAGTCGAGCAGGATCCAGCGGGCGTCGCGGTCGCCCTCCCGGCGCACCGGCTTGGCCCCGAGCTCCTTCTGCAGGCGCTCCTCGATCTCGTCGACGATCGACTTGACCTGGCGGTCGTTGGGCGCCGAAGCGAGCAGGAAGGCGTCGGTGATCGACAGCACGTCGCTGACGTCGTACGCGATGATGTCGTGCGCGAGCCGGTCGGCCGCGGCCTGGGCGGCGGTCGTGATGAGCTCGATGGAGCGGTCCGTGGCGGTCACTGGCCATGCTTTCGGGTTGGCGGGCAGATCCCTACAAGGGTCTCATGTACCGCCGACACCGCCCGCGCGCAGCGTTCCGCGCGGGCGGTGGCACGGCCGGGGGCCGGCTCAGGACGGTTTGTAGTCCTTGCCCAGGGTGACCACGACGTCGGCGTTCACGGCGTTCTCGGCCTTCTTCACGACCGTCTCCGGCAGGCCCAGCGTCTTGGCGACATCGACCGCCCTGGCCCGCTGTGCGTCGTCCTGGTACGTGATCTGCGTGGTGGACTGCGTCTTGTCGGCCCTGCCGCCGTCCACGAAGGTGTAGCCGCCGTTCAGCAGGGCCGCCTTCGCCGCGATCTGCGTCTTCTCGTCGCCGGTGGCGTCCTTGAGCCCGACGCGGGGGGCGGTGCCGGCCTGGGCGGCCGTGAAGCTGCCGCCGAGCACCTCCTTGACGACGTTCTTGCTGCTGTCGTCGGTGAGCGTGCCGTCCGGCTTCACCGCGAGGACGTCGGTGCGGTACGCGCCCTCCTTGGCGTGCTCGCCGAGTTTGGCGAGCAGGGCCCCGAGGGTCTGGGCGTTCAGGGCCGGGTCGAGGATCTGGCCCATGCTCTCGACGGTGACGGTGGCCGACTTCGGGTCGCCGGGGACCTTGCGCAGCACGCCGTAGAGCACCTTGCCCAGGCGGTCCAGCTGCTTGGCCTCCGGCTCGCCCTGCGCCCGGTAGGTGGCGTACGCGACGGCCATCGCGCCGCTGAGGTGCTGCTTCTGGCCCTGTGCGACGGCCGGGGTCTTGGCGGCCTCGTCAGCCGGGACCGCGGTGTCGGTGTCGGCCTCGATGCCGCCGACCAGCTCGACCAGGTTCTCCAGGAAGGGGGTGTCCAGGCGCCAGGTGCCGCCGATGTGGGTGCCGAGGACCGAGTCGAGGGACTCGCGCACGCCGAGACCGCCGTCCTCGACCGCCTTGCCGAGCGGCCCGCCCGTCCCGTCGTCCTTGGGGACGTTGAAGGTGTTCGGCACCAGGACGGTGGCGCCCTTCTGCGTGGTCACGTTGTCGACGAGCAGCGCCGTGGAAGTGCCGCCCTTCTTCGTGTTGTGGAGGTGGACGACGATCATGTCGCGCTTCTGCGGCCCGGAGGCGGCCGCGGTGTCCTTCTTCCGGCCGGGGCCGTCGAGGAACGGCAGCTTGCCCGCGTACCAGAGGTAGCCGACACCGCCGACGAGCAGCAGGGCGAGGACGACGACCAGCGCGACCACCCGCTTGCGCCCGCGGCGGCGGGCCTCCTCGCGGCGCTCTGTGCGGCTCTCGGTGAACTTGAGCCAGTCGATGACGTCCTCGGAGTCCTCGTCCGGCTGGTCGATGAAGGCGAACTGCTCGGTGCGGTAGTCCGGGGTGTCCTGCGCCGACTCGGCGCGGCGCGGCTCGGGGACCTGGGCGGCCCTGCGCGGCTCGGGCTCCGGATCCGCCGGGGGCCCGGCGGGCTCCGGGGCGGTCTGCTGCGGGATCCACTGCTGGGCCTGGCGGGTGTCGTAGCCGTAGGAGGGAGCCTGGGCGGCCTGGGCCTCCTGGGGCCGGGGGTACTGCTGCTGCCCGTAGTCCGCGGCGGCGGGCTGCTGGGGGTAGTACTGCTGCCCGTCGTAGCCCTGGTATTCGTAGCCGTACTGCTCGCTCTGCTGCTGACTCTGCTGCTGTCCGTAGTGCTGCTCGTACTGCGGGTCAGGCGGGGCGGGCTGCGCGGGCACCTGGCCGTACACCGGCCGCCCGTACGCGTCGTAGCCGATGAACTGCTGCTCCTGGGCGGCGTACGGGTCGTACGGCTGCTGTCGGTCGTCCACCGAGGGCCCCTCTCTCCGGAAGCTCAGGCTCCCCGGTACAGCTCACGCTTGTCGATGTAGCGCACCACACCGTCGGGCACCAGGTACCAGACCGGGTCCCCCTTGGCGACCCGAGCACGGCAGTCCGTGGACGAGATCGCCAGTGCGGGCACCTCGACCAGGGAGACCCCGCCCTCGGGCAGTCCGTCGTCGGTGAGGACGTGGCCCGGCCGGGTCACTCCGATGAAATGGGCGAGCGAGAACAGCTCGTCGGCGTTGCGCCAGGTCAGGATCTGTGCGAGGGCGTCGGCGCCGGTGATGAAGAACAGGTCGGCGTCCTGGTTGAGCGCGCTCAGGTCCCGCAGGGTGTCGATCGTGTACGTCGGCCCGCCGCGGTCGATGTCGATGCGGCTCACCGAGAACTGGGGGTTCGAGGCCGTCGCGATGACCGTCATCAGGTAGCGGTCCTCGGCCGGGGACACGGCCCGCTGCGACTTCTGCCACGGCTGGCCCGTCGGCACGAACACCACCTCGTCGAGGTGGAACAGGGCGGCCACCTCGCTGGCGGCCACCAGGTGTCCGTGGTGGATCGGGTCGAACGTCCCGCCCATCACGCCGAGCCGGCGCTTGACCGGGCCGGTAGGCATCTCCTGCTCTCCCATGAGCGCAGAGCCTACTGGCCCGGTGGAGCGAGCCGGACCGGCCTTCGGGCTCGTACGCGACACGCGGGCGCGACGGCGTCGGCCGGGCTCTAGCGGTCGCGGTTCAGGCGCGTGGTCACCCAGAGCAGGAGCAGCAGGATGAACAGCGCGCCGCCGCCGGTCAGGTACGGGTTCAGGCTTGCGTGGTTGCCGCCGTGCTGCTCGGCACCCTCCGAGGCGAGAACGACCAGGTTGTGGGCGGTGGAGGAGAGGCTCATCAGGCAGGTACCTATCGAGTCGGGGAGCGAGCGGAGACTTCGCTCACATCGTATGCGGGGGCCTGGGGCACGCTCACGCCGACTCAGGCGTTGGAGAGGATAGACGCACGTGCAGACTGGCCGATCGAGGGGGAGGGCGTCATGAGCGGGACGGTTTTCGAGAAGGCACCGGCGCGGGACCGCAGGAGGTTCCCGGGGATTTCCTCACGGGCGTACGAGCACCCGGCGGACCGCTCGGCGCTGGTCGCGCTGCGCAAGCTGAGCGGGTTCGACACCGTCTTCAAGGCCCTGAGCGGGCTGCTTCCGGAGCGCAGCCTGCGGCTGCTGTTCCTGTCGGACTCGGTGCGGGTGGGCGAGACGCAGTTCCCGCACCTGTACGCCATGCTCCGCGACGCCTGTTACATCCTGGACCTGGAGAAGGTCCCGCAGATGTACGTGCAGCAGGACCCGAAGCCGAATGCCATGTGCATCGGACTGGACGAGCCGATCATCGTCGTGACCACGGCCCTGGTGGAGCTGCTGGACGAGGAGGAGATGCGGGCGGTGGTGGGCCACGAGGTGGGCCACGCGCTGTCGGGGCACTCCGTGTACCGCACCGTGCTGCTGTTCCTGACGGGCCTCGCGCTGAAGGTCGCCTGGATCCCGCTGGGCAATGTGGCGATCATGGCGATCGTGACGGCGCTGCGGGAGTGGTTCCGCAAGTCGGAGCTGTCGGCGGACCGGGCGGGGCTGCTCGTCGGGCAGGACGTGAACGCCTCGATGCGGGGGCTGATGAAGCTGGCGGGCGGCCACCACCTCCACGAGATGAATGTGGACGCCTTCCTGGCCCAGGCCGAGGAGTACGAGCAGAGCGGCGACCTGCGCGACTCGGTGCTGAAGATCCTCAACATGCTGCCGCGGACGCATCCCTTCACGACCGTGCGGGCCGCGGAGCTGAAGAAGTGGTCGCAGAGCCGGGACCACCAGCGGATCATGGACGGGCACTACCCGCGGCGGGACGAGGACCCGGACACCTCGGTGACGGACTCGTTCCGGGAGTCCGCCGCGCACTACGCCGAGTCGGTGCGCACCAGCAAGGATCCGCTGATGAAGCTCGTGGGCGACATCGCCGGCGGGGCGGGCGACCTGGGCGGCCGGCTCCGCGACAAGTTCACGGGAGCCGCCGGTGCGGGAGCCGCCCGTGCCTCCGACCCGGACGCGGACGGCAAGGGCAAGGGGACTACGGGGCAGGGCTGACGGGCTGCGTCGGCGGCGTGCTCGCCGTCGGCGCCAGTACGCCGCAGAGCCCGGCGGTGCGGCGGGGGTGCCCGCTGGCGTACGGGTCGCTCGCGGGCGGGCCGACCGTGGTCGGGCCGGCTCCGGCCAGGAGCGGGCGGAAGCCTGCGGCGGGGTCGGTGGCGCAGTCGTGCGGGCCGGCCATCACGTAGGCGGTCACCAGCTCCGCCCGCCGGACCGCGAGGTCTTCCCGGTCGAAGCGCAGCCGCAGCTCGCGCCGGACCGTGAAGAGCGAGGCACCGTCGGCGGCGGCCGGGGCCCCGGTGGCGGGGCGCACCGCGTACACGAAGGTGTGGTCGGTGAACACCTCCAGCACGTCCGGGGACACCTCGTCGAAGACGAGGGTGCCGCTCACCCGGACCCGGGAGTCGGCGAGGACGGCGGTGCCCGGGTCGAAGCGGACCAGCCAGCCGGTGGCCGCGTGGTGCCCGTCACCGGAGGGCGAGGTCATGCTGCGGTCGAACTGGGCCACCTGGTCCGGGTCGAGCAGGACCCTTACGGGCCGGGAAGCGGCGCCGGCCAGCACGTCCGGGTCCATGGAGGACTGCACCAGGTAGTCCTTGGCCACGGACAGGGCGGTGACGACCTGGGCGTCGGTGAAATGGGTGGTGCGGCGGACGGCGGGCAGGGTGATCCCGGCCGCCCCGACACGGTAGTCGGCGGCCGGGCCGGCCGCGTACAGGTCGATGGGGCGCCCGCCGGGCACGGGGGTGGTGGGCGCGAGGGGCACGACCGTGCTGGACAGCGGCTCGGTACGGGCCTCCCCCTGCGGCAGGGCCGGGTTGCGCAGGCCCATGTAGACGGCCGCGGCGAAGGCCACGGCGATCAGCAGCACGAGCACCATCCCCTGCCGCGCGCCCCGGCCCGGGGCGCCCGTCCGGGGCCGGGAGGGGCCGGCGCCCGACCAGATGGAGCGGCTGCGTACGGCCCGGGCATGCTCGCCCATGCGTTCCTCGGCGGAGTACTCCTGGAGCCGGGCAGCGCGGACGAAATCCTCGTCGAACACCACCGACCGGTACTCGTCCGACCGGAACTCCTCGTCGCCCCCGCCGATGCCTTCGGGGGTGCCGTCGGGTGGATCTCCTGGCACGGCCATTGCTTCTCCCCGCTGTCCCCGCTTCAGAGAAGCCCCCGGCTCCGCCGAGAAGAGGAGCGGGGTCGTACTTTCAGGGTTGGCGGCCGACGGGGTACATAAACGCTCCGGCGCCGGTGACTTCCGTCCGCGGGGTGCTGGCGGGCGCGGGGGCGGGTTCCGCCTCGCCCGAGGCGCTGCGGTAGACGGCGCTGAAGGCGAGGGCGACCATGCCCAGGCCCATCACGACGGCGAGGACCCAGGCGACCGGCCGGAGCCAGGGCGAGCGGCCGCGGTAAGGCCGCAGGCTGCCGCCGTAGGCCCCGTACGGTCCGTCTCCCCAGCCGCCGTGGCCGCGCTCCCAGCCGTCGGGCTCGTCGAGGCCGTACCCGTCGGCGTGGCCGTAGCCGTACCGGTCGTGGTCCTCGTCGGTCGTCCAGCCGCCTGCCACGGCGCGGGCGGCTTCCGCCTCGGCGCGCGCCAAGTCGGCGGCGCGCTGGCGCTCCGCGGCACTGGGTTCATGGATCTCGGCGCTCTGGACGAAGTCCTCGTCGAACACCACGGAGGCGAAGTCCTGATCCGCGCCTCCGCGGTCGTCGTCGGGCTCCCCGTCGTCCGGGAATTTGCCCCCCACGTCGTCCGGCACAGCATCAGCGTAGACCCGGTGGGCTGCTTTGGGCAGGGCATGCTCGAAATCCGGCCACCCGGTGTGCGGGGCCCGGTTACCGGATGTGACCGTCGCCGGTGACGATGTACTTGGTGGAGGTCAGTTCCGGAAGGCCCATGGGGCCGCGGGCGTGCAGCTTCTGGGTGGAGATGCCGATCTCGGCACCGAAGCCGAACTGTCCGCCGTCCGTGAACCGGGTGGAGGCGTTCACGGCCACGGTGGTCGAGTCGACCAGCTGGGTGAAGCGGCGTGCGGCGGCCTGCGAGGTGGTGACGATCGCCTCGGTGTGCCCGGAGGTCCAGCGGCGGATGTGGCCGACGGCGTCGTCGAGGGAGTCCACGACGGCGGCGGCGATGTCGTAGGAGAGGTACTCGGCGGCCCAGTCCTCGTCGGTGGCCGGGAGCGCGGTGGCCTTGGAGTCCTCGGCGGCCGCGAGGACACGTGCGTCGCCGTGGACGGTGACGCCGGCCTCGGCGAGGGCGTCGAGGGCCCGCGGCAGGAAGGCGTCCGCGATGTCGCGGTGGACGAGGAGGGTCTCGGCGGAGTTGCAGACGGAGGGCCGCTGCGCCTTGGAGTTGACGAGGATGTCCACGGCCATGTCGAGGTCGGCCTGGGCGTCCACGTAGACGTGGCAGTTGCCGGTACCGGTCTCGATGACCGGAACGGTGGACTCCTCGACGACGGTCTTGATGAGGGAGGCGCCGCCGCGCGGGATGAGGACGTCGACGAGGCCGCGGGCCCGCATCAGCTCGCGGACGGAGTCGCGGGACTCGCCGGGCACGAGCTGGATCGCGTCCGCGGGGATGCCGGTGCTCTCGACGGCGTCGCGCAGGATCGTGACCAGGGCGGTGTTGGAGGCGTAGGCGGAGGAGCTGCCGCGCAGGAGGACCGCGTTGCCGGACTTCAGGCACAGGGCGGCCGCGTCGACGGTGACGTTGGGGCGCGCCTCGTAGATGATGCCGACCACACCGAGGGGGACGCGGATCTGGCGCAGGTCGATGCCGTTGGGGAGGGTCGAGCCGCGGACGACCTCGCCGACGGGGTCGGGGAGGGCGGCGACGTCGCGCACATCGGAGGCGATGGCCGCGACGCGGTCGGGGGTGAGGGTGAGGCGGTCGACGACGGTCTCGCTGGTGCCGGCTGCGCGGGCCTTGGCGATGTCCTCGGCGTTGGCCTCGACGATCTCGGCCGTACGGGCCTCCAGCGCGTCCGCGATGGCCAGCAGGGCGGTGTCCTTGGCGGACCGCGGGAGCGGGGCGATGGCCGCGGCGGCGGTACGGGCGCGGTGTGCGGTGGCGAGGACGGGCGAGGCGGTGGCGTCGAGCGAGGTCATGCGGCCCAGGGTAATCCCCGGCCCCACCGGCCCGAGCGGGGTTTCCACCCCGCGAGACACCCCGACGGCCGGGGCCCGCGCCGCCGGGGCCCGCCCGGGCCTCCCCGGGCCCGGGGCCGCGGTCACCGGACGGAACGCGTGGAACGGGTCAGTACGGGTGTACGCCCACGGGGTGGGCCGGGGGCGGGCCGTAGCCCTCCGCCACGCGGAGGTGGTAGGTGGCGCGGTCGATGACCTCCAGGCCGACGATCTCCCACGGCGGGAGCTGCGCCGAGGAGCGGTGTTCGCCCCAGAGCCGCAGGGCGACGGCCGCCGCGTCGTGGAGGTCGCGGGCCTCCTCCCAGTACCGGATCTCCGCGTGGTCGTCGGCGTACCGGCTCGTCAGCAGGAAGGGATGGTCGTGTGCCAGTTGCTCCAGCCCGCGCCGCACCTCCGACAGCGGCGCCGGCTTGCCGGAGACGCTCAGGGTGACGTGCCAGAGGCGCGAGGCTTCGTCCTGTTCGTCCCCGCCGCCGCTGATGCTGGTCAGCGCTCGTCTCACCAGCCGCCTCCTGTCTGCGCCCATGCGTGTCCGCCCCTCACAGTTGACCAGTCCCCGGCCCTCCGCGCGGCGGTTTTGCCGAACCTCAGCCCTGCAGCAGGACCAGATCGTCCCGGTGGACGACCTCCCGTTCGTACTCCGGTCCGAGTTCCTGCGCCAGCTCGCGCGTGGAGCGCCCCAGCAGCTGCGGGAGTTCCCTGGCGTCGAAGTTGACGAGTCCCCGGGCGACGGCCCGGCCGTCGGGGGCGCGCAGTTCCACCGGGTCGCCGGCGGTGAACTCGCCCTCGACGGCCGCGATCCCGGCGGGCAGCAGCGAGCTGCCGCGCTCGGTGACCGCGCGGACGGCGCCCTCGTCGAGGACGAGGTGCCCCTGCGGGGTCGAGGCGTGCTGGAGCCACAGCAGGCGGTCCGCCGAGCGGCGCCCGGTGGCGTGGAAGAGGGTGCCCGTCGCGCGGGCGGACAGTGCGTCGGCCGCCTGGCTGGCGGAGGTGAGGACGACGGGGATCCCGGCCGCCGCGGCGATCCGCGCCGCCTCGACCTTGGTGACCATGCCACCGGTGCCGACCCCCGCCTTGCCGGCGCTGCCGATCGAGACGTGCGCGATGTCCTCGGGCCCGCGCACTTCCTCGATCCGGGTGGTTCCGGGCTGCGAGGGGTCGCCGTCGTAGAGGCCGTCGACGTCGGAGAGCAGGACGAGGAGGTCGGCGCGGACCAGGTGGGCGACGAGGGCGGCGAGCCGGTCGTTGTCGCCGAAGCGGATCTCGTCCGTGGCGACGGTGTCGTTCTCGTTGACGACCGGCAGTGCGCCCATGGCGAGCAGCTGGTCCAGGGTCCGGTACGCGTTGCGGTAGTGGGCGCGCCGGCTGGTGTCGTCGGTGGTCAGCAGGACCTGGCCGACACGGATGCCGTAGCGGGCGAAGGAGGCGGTGTACCGGGCCACGAGCAGGCCCTGGCCGACGCTCGCGGCGGCCTGCTGCCGGGCCAGGTCCTTGGGGCGCCGGCGCAGGCCGAGCGGGGAGAGCCCGGCGGCGATGGCCCCGCTGGAGACGAGGACGATCTCCTTCTCGCCGCCGCTGCGGGCCTTGGCCAGGACGTCGACCAGGGCGTCCACCCGGTCCGCGTCGAGTCCGCCGGCCGCGGTGGTCAGGGAGGAGGAGCCGACCTTGACCACGATCCTGCGGGCGTCCACGACACCCTGCCTAGCCGCTGACACGTCTGTCCCCTTGCCCCTTGCCGGTACGCCTTGCCGGTCCGTCTACGTCTGCCACCTCAATCTACGGGGTGGGCGCGAGCGCCTGCGCGGGGGTTTCAGACCGTGGACCGCGCCGACGGCGAGGGCTCCGGCTCCTCGGCCCGGGCGGCTCCCGGCACCAGGATCCTGCGGGAGAGCAGGTAGGTGAACGGGATGGCGACGACGGCGGCGACCAGCGGCGCGATCCGGGTGTCCATCCCGGCCCAGGTCACCAGGGCGTACAGGCCGGCGGACTGGATCACGTAGTTGGTGACGTTCGTCAGCGGGAAGAGCAGGAACTTCTTCCACGTCGGCTTCGTCCGGTAGGTGAAGTAGGTGTTCATGAAGAACGAGCCGACCATCGCCAGCAGGAAGGCCAGGGTGTAGGCGAGGAAGTACGGCATCCAGGGGTGCAGGAGCAGGTAGATGCCGAAGAAGGTGCCGGTGTTGACGCCGCCGACGAGGGCGAAGCGGAAGATCTGGCCGAGCTGCTCTCTCATCGTTCAGCGCCCGTCGCGCTCGGCGGAGACGGTCGGCCGGCCGGCCGACAGACCGCCCCGTTCGCGTTCCGCCCCGGCAGGCTGCGGGGCGGGCCGGGCGTGGGGGTCCGCGCCGTGCGCTTCCTTGACCAGGAAGTGCGGCCGGCGCTTGGTCTCGTAGTAGATACGTCCGATGTACTCGCCGATCAGGCCCAGCATGATCATCTGAACGCCGCCGATGCCGACGATGATCGCGACGAGGGTGACGTAGCCGGGGGCGTCGACCCCGTGGGTCATGGCCATGACGGCGATCCACAGCGCGTACAGGGCGACCAGCCCCACCAGCGACACGCCCGCCCAGATGCCGATGCGCAGCGGGCGGTTGTTGAAGGAGATCAGCCCGTCCATGGCGTAGTTCAGCAGGGAGCCGAACTTCCACTTCGTCTCGCCCGCCTCGCGCTGGGCGTTGCGGTAGTCGAAGTGGACGGTGTCGAAGCCGATCCAGGAGAAGAGCCCCTTGGAGAAGCGGTTGTACTCCGGCAGCGAGAGCAGGGCGTCGACGGCGGGCCGGGACAACATCCGGAAGTCGCCGACACCGTCGGTGAGTTCGACGTCGACCCAGCGGTTGACCCCGCGGTAGTAGAGGCGGCTGAGCACCGAGCGGACCTTCTTGTCGCCCTCGCGGGTGCGCCGGGCGATGATCTGGTCGTGGCCCTGCCGGTAGTAGTCGAGCATGGTCGCGATGAGCTCCGGCGGGTGCTGGAGGTCCGCGTCCATGATCACGACGGCGTCGCCGGTGGCTTCGCGCAGGCCGGCGAGCATGCCGGCCTCCTTGCCGAAATTGCGGCTGAAGGACACGTAGCGGGTACGGTCGCCGTGCTCGGCGGCGATCTTGCGGAGCTTGGCGAGGGTGGCGTCGCGGCTGCCGTCGTCGACGTAGCAGACCTCGTACTCGACGGGGAGGGAGTCCAGGACCCTGCGGATCTCGACGTCGAAGCTGTCGATGACGGCTTCTTCGTTGTAGCAAGGGACGACTACGGACAGCTTCGTCATGAACACTTCCTGCTGGGTCCGAACGGGTGATTGTCGGCGACCGGACCCGCCACTCACCTCTTCCTTAGAAGTATGCACGCCGAGGGTCGACCTGCCTGAGGTGAGTGCGGCACACGGTAGCTTGGACGGGATAAGCGGAATGGAACAAAGGGATCGAGGTGCACGTGCCTGACGTCTCCGTGGTCGTCATCGTCTACAACGACGCAGAGCGTCTGCCGACAGCCGTCCAGTCGGTTTTGGACCAGACCCTGCACGGGGTCGAAGTCGTGATCGTCGACGACTGCAGCAAGGACCGGTCATACTCGGTCGCCCAGGAGCTCGAAGCCGCACACCCGGGCAGGGTGCGGGCCTTCCGCGTCCTTGACCGGCGGGTCCCCGGCCGAGGTGAGGGCGGAGGCCATCGACTTGTATGCGTCCGAGATCTGCTGGAACGCCGCGGAGTCG